>CAZJZO010000005.1:0-57711 GCA_964550495.1 uncultured Porphyrobacter sp.
GACTCTGGTCTGGAGAGGTGCATGCGGGCAGACCCATCGAAGGCAAGTCGTGGGTTTCCGAAATCGGCCAGCCAATAACGTAGGCGGCTGCAATCCGCTGCTCCAGAGCGGTGCCTGCAACGCGCTTGTGAAGCAGGCTAATCGTGTGCAGCGAACCCTGGCTGTGGCCTGCGAGGACCACTGGCAAGTCATCATCGATGCTCTCGATGAAATACGAAAACGCCTGCTCGACATCGCGGTAGGCGGTGTCGAACGCCTCCTGCCCCTCAGGCTTGTCGGTCAGGAATGCGCCAAGCGTTGCCTGCCGATAACGCGGCGCCCAGATCTCGGTTGCTTTGTTGAATGGGCTGGCAAGCCCGCGCAAATAGATCCGCGCGAGCCGTTCAGCGTCTTCGTCGCCAAGCGGTGCGTTCCAGTTGTCGCGGCTAAGATAGCTGGTCGGATGGACGAAGAAGACGGCGAATGGTGGGATATCTTCCTGGTCGATGGAGGCAGGTCGCTCGGCACCTTCCGCATAGGCTGGTTGCCAGCGTGCCGGATCTCTCACACCGATACCGGGTCTTGAATACCAAAGCCCCGGATCCTGATAGGCGTTTACCTCCAGAGGTTCGGTCGGAGTAAATTCGGTCGAGGGCACAAGAGCGATCGCGGCGAGTTCATTCTTGAACATTTGGAAGCCGATCGCGCCAACCAGAGCAGCCACGATGCAAAATGCGACGAAGTAGAGGAACTTTCTGGCCATGGAGCCCTTTACTTCCGCTTATTCGGGGGCAGCAGATTGCTCGGCAATTGCAGGACGCAATGTGCTCCATGCCCGATCGCCGCGCATGCTCGAGAACCAGCTCAACGGGTTCCAAGTGGTGGATCCGTCAAGCGAGAATGTGATGAACTCCGCCCGGCCACCGATGTTTTCCAGCGGGATGGCTCCCCCAAGCCCGCGATCTTCGGCGTCGGCGCGGCTGTCAGCGCTCTCGTCGCGATTGTCGCCCATGACGAAGACATGGTCTTCGGGAATGATCACCGGCCCATGGTTGTCGAGGACTTGATCTTCGTGATCTATCACAAGGTAGGTTGCACCGTTTGGCAGGGTCTCTCGATAGGTTGGCGGCTCGAAATATTGCGAACCATCGGACGCGTCTTTTCTGAACCGCTCAAACGCCGTTAGGCACGGACCGCTTTCGCACAGCAGCTCGGGCTCGAACGGAATGCGGGACGGTGGCACCACCTCCCGCTTCACAGGTTCGCCATTCAGGATGATTTCGCCGTCGCGCACTTCGATCGTGTCGCCGGGCAAGGCAACCACGCGTTTGATGTAGTCCTCATCCCGCTGCGGATGAACCGGTATCACGATGTCTCCATATTCCGGCGTGTCGGGGAAAATCCGCCACTCTCCGCGCGGCAACATGTGAAAGCTCGCAGAGGCCCACGACCAGCCATAGGGATATTTGCTGACAACCAGTCGATCGCCGACGTGAAGTGTCGGCATCATCGAGGTCGAAGGGATGTAGAACGGCTTCGCAACGAGGCTGTGGAACGCCAGCACTGCGAGCAACATCAGGGCAAGACCGCGCAATTCGGCGAGCCAGTTGACCTTCTGTTCGGCAGTGTCGTCAGCGGTTTCAGTGCCACTGGACGCATTGAGCGCCGGGCCTTGGTTCGCAGCCGTCTTGTTGGGTTCGACCTTGGGGGTATCGGGCTGGGTCACGTTACTGGTTTCAATGTCGCCGTTGGTTGAGCCGAATCACACTGGCCGTGCTTCGATTACTACGAAGGCCTGCGCCCATGGATGGTCATCGGTTAGGGTAAGATGAATATACGCCTCATGGCGCGGCGGGATCATTTCTTCAAGCCGGATTGCGGCTCCGCCTGTCAGCGCAAGCGTCGGTGCGCCCGACTTGGCGTTCACGACGCCGATGTCTTTCATAAACACGCCGCGCCTGAATCCGGTTCCGACAGCCTTGCTGAATGCTTCCTTGGCGGCGAAGCGCTTCGCGTATGTTCCGGCAATGGTGTAGGGGCGACGACGAGCCTTCATGCGCTCGATCTCGGTGAAGACGCGATTTTCGAACCGTTCGCCGAAACGATCGATAGAATTTTGAATCCGCTCGATATTGCAGAGATCAGAACCGAGGCCGATGATCATGACGTTCCTCGCACAATTAGAGCAGTAAGTAGCATCAGCGCCATTACGTGGAGCATCACCTGACTCTTGAACAGCGGATTGGCGAAATCGCCCTTTGCGAATTTGAGCGAGCCCACATAGCCAAAGATCTGCAACGCAACCCAGCCAATGGCAAACGGCATCAAGATCTGCGCTTGCAGTGCGAACCCTAGAAATCCGATTGCAATCAGGAACAAGCCCGCTGCGGCGAATGCCCAGCGTTTCTGCTCTCCTGTCAGATCGGGCAATTCTTCGGCCACGGGGTTAGCGCGCCTCGTCCATCAGCTCGCGCATTCGTCGCACCGCTGATTCGAGCCCAGTGAACACCGCCTCACCGATCAGATAGTGACCGATATTGAGTTCGGCGAGTTGCGGAATGGCTGCGATCGGCTGGACGTTCTCGTATGTCAGGCCGTGCCCTGCATGCGGTTCGATCCCGTTCTTGGCGGCGAGCGCGGCCATGTCGGTAATCCGGCGTAATTCCTTAGCGGTTCGTTCGCCGTCCCCGTCAAGAATTGCATGCGCATATTCACCGGTGTGGAATTCGACCACGGGCGCGCCGAGCCTCAGCGCAGCGTCAAGCTGGCGTTCGTCAGCTTCGATGAATAGCGAGACCCGAATTCCCGCTTCGCGCAGACGATCCACGATCGGCACCAGCGTGTTGTGCAGCCCTGCCGCATCGAGCCCGCCTTCGGTGGTCCGTTCCTCACGCTTTTCGGGGACAATGCAAGCTGCGTGCGGGCTGTGGCGCAATGCGATTGCCAGCATTTCCTCGGTCGCAGCCATTTCCAGGTTGAGCGGCAAGTCCGTCGCTTCCTGGATACGGGCCAGGTCTTCATCGCGAATGTGGCGACGGTCTTCGCGCAAATGGGCCGTGATGCCGTCCCCTCCGACCGCTGCAACAATCTCGGCGGCGCGAACCGGATCGGGGTGATCGCCTCCGCGCGCATTCCGGATCGTGGCGACGTGATCGATATTCACGCCAAGTCTTAAGGGGTGCGTCATAGCGAGCTAATCTTTGCGGCTTCCGGGTTTGGTCACAGCTACGCGCGCGAGTTCGTCCGGGATGTTGTCTTCGTCAAATGTCGGGAAGTCGATGGCAACCAAGGGGTAAAACGGCACGCCGAGGTCCACCGAGCCGGCAGAGCGATCGACAAGCGAACATTCGGCAATGACTTCGCCGCCTTCATCGCCCACAGCAGCGATCGCCTCTCGGCTGGAAAGACCTGTTGTGACCACGTCTTCAACCATCAGGACTTTGGCCCCGGGCTCGATTGCGAAGCCGCGCCGCAAGTGAAAGACTCCGTCGGGGCGTTCAAGGAACAACGCATCCTTGTTCAATGCGCGTCCGACCTCGTGGCCCATTATGATTCCCCCCATTGCGGGAGAGACCACCACATCGACCCGATCGAGTATGTGCTGTGGGATTTGTGCACAGGTTGCTTCGGCCAGCTTCGCCGCGCGGGCCGGGTTCATCAGCACTCGCGCACATTGCAGATAGTGACCGCTATGCTTGCCGGAAGAAAGCTTGAAATGCCCTTCCAGAAGCGCTCCACAGCTACGGAATTCGTCGAGCACCTGATCGGTTGTAAGCGGAGCGGTCATCGCAGGCGCGTTCCCCAAAAAATACGTAATGTCGTATGAACTTGCGCGGGCCACATGGCGGCTTGCATATTTTTCTCCCTAGAAGCGCTTGAGGCGTTCGGCAAGCGCCGCTAAGGGGACGCGGAAGCTGGCAGCAATGTCGGTCGCGAAGCTGTACGTGCAAGGGGTTCAAGGGGAATTCCGTCGGTCCGGCAGCATGGGATCAAAATCGAAAGCTTGTTTAGGCGCATTATGATGGGTCAATTCCTCAGCCGTGTGAAATTCGAAACAGTGGCGCTGCTTGCTGCGCTCGCGATTGTGATTGGGGGGCTGGGCGTACCGCAGAGCGCTGCAGCACAAGAAGCGGAAGGTGAGGAAGCGACCGCTACCGCCACCGAAGCGGTTGGCGGCTACGTGCCAATGGCGCCGACTGCGGACAAGGGAATGCCGACCGATCCGCGCGAACCGGGCGAGGGCAATTTCCTCAAGTCCCTGACCTTCCAGGACCAATATACCGAAGACGGCGCCTACGCGCTGTGGATGCACGACGTCATCCTGCTGCCGATCATCACGTTCATCAGCCTGTTCGTGCTGGGCCTGCTGTTCTACGTGATTTTCCGTTTTAATCGCCGAACCAATCCTGTTCCTTCAAAGACGACCCACAACACGCTCATCGAGGTGGTGTGGACGGTCGTTCCGGTGCTCATTCTTGTTGTCATTGCAGTCCCTTCGATCGGACTGTTGGCTTCGCAATACGAGACGCCGCCCGAAGACGCGGTGACCATCAAGGCAACCGGCTATCAGTGGTACTGGGGCTACACCTATCCCGACCACGGCGATGTCGAAATCATTTCGAACATGATGGATGAAGACGAAGCTGTTCGAAACGGCGAACCCCCGCAACTCGCTGTCGACAATCGCATGGTTGTTCCCGCCGGCGTACCGCTGCGGATTCAGGTGACAGCTGCCGACGTTATTCACGCCTTTGCCGTGCCTTCGCTGTGGTTCAAGATGGACGCAGTGCCGGGCCGCCTGAACGAGAAGCTGCTGACGATCGAGGAACCGGGCGTCTATTACGGCCAGTGTTCCGAACTGTGCGGCACACGCCATGCCTACATGCCGATCGCGGTTGAAGCGCTTCCAATGGAAGAGTTCGAAGCCTGGGTGCTGGAGCAGCCGGGTGGCACTCTGCCCGGGCAGGAAGAAGCCGAAGCAGAGGCAAGCCCTGCGCAAGAAGAAGCCGAGCTTGAAGCAGGCGAAGAAGCTGCGGCTGAACCGTCAGCTTGATCGTCGAACCGAATTCAAACGCATACGAACCTGAGAGAATCTGAACGATGGCCACCACCGCAGAAGGTTTCGAAGCCCACCATGAAGATCACGCACACGATGCGGATCACAAGCCCGGCTTCTTCGCCCGCTGGTTCATGTCCACCAACCACAAGGACATCGGCACGCTCTACCTGATCTTTGCGATCTTCGCGGGGATCATCGGCGGTGCGATTTCGGGCGTGATGCGGATGGAATTGGCTGAGCCCGGAATCCAGTACCTGCAGTTCTGGGCCGACTTCATGGGCAACACGCCCGGCGACACCAACGCCGCTCTGCACATGTGGAACGTGTTCATCACCGCTCACGGACTGATCATGGTGTTCTTCATGGTCATGCCTGCCATGATCGGCGGTTTCGGCAACTGGTTTGTGCCGTTGATGATCGGCGCGCCTGACATGGCGTTCCCGCGGATGAACAACATCTCGTTCTGGCTGACCGTTGCCGGTTTCCTCAGCCTGATGTTCTCGCTGTTCGTGCCGGGTGGCGCTGCGACAGGCGCGGGCGTCGGCTGGACGGTCTATGCGCCGCTTTCGACCACGGGGGCCCCGGGCCCAGCGGTCGACTTCGCAATCTTCTCGCTGCACTTGGCGGGCGCGGGCTCGATCCTGGGTGCGACCAACTTCATCACCACCATCTTCAACATGCGCGCACCGGGAATGACCCTGCACAAGATGCCGCTGTTCGTGTGGTCGGTGCTGGTTACTGCATTCCTGCTGCTGCTCGCGCTACCGGTGCTGGCGGCCGCGATCACGATGCTGCTGACCGATCGTAACTTCGGCACGACTTTCTTCGATCCGGCCGGTGGCGGTGACCCCGTCCTGTACCAGCACCTGTTCTGGTTCTTCGGCCACCCCGAGGTCTACATCATGATCCTGCCGGGCTTCGGCATGATCTCTCAGATCGTCGCAACCTTCAGCCGCAAGCCGGTGTTCGGCTATCTCGGCATGGCCTACGCCATGGTTGCGATCGGCGTCGTCGGCTTCATCGTGTGGGCGCACCACATGTACACTGTCGGCCTCGACGTGAATACGAAGATGTACTTCACCGCCGCGACGATGGTGATCGCCGTCCCGACCGGCGTGAAGATCTTCAGCTGGATCGCCACGATGTGGGGCGGCTCGATGGAGTTCAAGTCGCCGATGGTCTGGGCGCTTGGCTTCATCTTCCTGTTCACCGTAGGTGGTGTGACGGGCGTGATCCTCGCCAATGGCGGCATCGACGACAACCTCCACGACACCTATTACGTCGTGGCGCACTTCCACTACGTGCTGTCGATGGGGGCGGTGTTCTCGCTGTTCGCAGGCTTCTACTACTGGTTCCCGAAAATCAGCGGCAAGATGCACTCCGAGTTCCTCAGCCACGTGCATTTCTGGGGCTTCTTCATCGGCGTGAACATCATCTTCTTCCCGCAGCACTTCCTCGGGCTGCAGGGAATGCCGCGTCGGTATCCGGACTACACCGACGCCTACACCTACTGGAACGAGATCAGCACGATCGGTTACATGGTGATGGCCGCGTCGATGGTGGTGTTCTTCGTCAACGTCTTCTACGCGCTGTTCGCCGGCAAGCAGCCTGGCAACAATCCGTGGGGTGAGGGTGCAACCACTCTCGAATGGACCCTGCCGAGCCCGCCGCCGTACCACCAGTTCGAAACCCTTCCGGTGATCGAAGATCATCACGATTACCACGATCATCGTCCTGCCGGGCAGCCGGCCGAGTAAGGTCGGGCGAGGGTGCACCTCGCCGGCCAACAAATGGAAATACGAGGGGGCGCGCCAAAGAGGTGCGCTCTCTCCCGATAAGACACTGACTTGAGAGCAATGGACGCAACCGCAAACTCACAGGCAACGGTTCAGGAGCGCAGCGCCGCGCTTCCGGCCGAGTGGCGCGATTTCTTCGCGCTGACCAAGCCGCGTGTGATGACGCTGGTGATCTTTACCGGCATCTGCGGATTGCTTGCTGCGCCTGGCACAATCCACCCGGTTCTGGGCTTCACCGCGATCCTGTGTATCGCAATGGGAGCAGGTGGATCGGCTGCGCTGAACCATTGGTGGGAGGCCGATCTCGACGCGGGCATGAAGCGCACCGCCAATCGCCCGCTCCCGACCGGACGCATGCGGCGCGAGGACGCGCGCGACTTTGGTATCTTTCTGTCGGCCGTCTCCGTTTTGGTGATGGGCGTTGCGGTGCATTGGCTCGCCGCGATCAGCTTGTCCGTCGCAATTATCTACTACGCCGTAATCTACACGATGTGGCTCAAGCCGCGGACCCCGCAGAACATTGTCATCGGTGGTGGTGCCGGCGCATTCCCGCCCTTCATCGGCTGGATCGCTGTCACCGGCGAGATCACCGCAATGCCGATCCTCCTGTTTGCGATCATCTTCATGTGGACGCCGCCGCATTTCTGGGCGCTCGCGCTGTTCGTGAAGTCGGATTACGCGAAGGTTGGCATCCCGATGCTTCCCGTGGTCGCGGGAGAGCGCGTTACACGCCAACAGATCATGATCTACACCGTTCTGCTTGCCCCGATCGCGGTCGCCCCTTGGGCAATTGGTGCGACGAGCTGGGTCTATGGCAGTGTTGCCATTGTGCTCTCCGCGCTGTTCCTCGCGCTCGCTGTTCCGGTTCTGAACGAGCAGCGCAGTGGTGCCGATCCCTTGGGGCCGGAGAAGACGCTGTTCAAATTCAGCATCTACTATCTCTTCATCCTGTTCGGCGCGTTAGTCGCTGATCGCGTGCTTGCCAGTCAGGGAGTAATCGGGGGAGGAATGTTCGCATGACCCCTGAAGAAGAGGAAGAATTCAAGCGTCGGCAGAAAGGTCGCAACGTGATTGTTGGCCTGACGTTGCTGTTCTTCGCTGCGCTGTTCTATGCGATCACGATTGCGAGGATCGGTGACTGATATGAGCACGACAGCGCCTGTCGAACTTGACCGCGCCAATCTGCGCACAGGGATTGTCGCCCTGCTTGGTGCAGCCGCTATGATTGGATTGGGGTTCGCCTCAGTCCCGCTCTACCGCCTGTTCTGTCAGGTCACCGGCTTCGGCGGTACCACACAAGTAGCCAGCGAAGTCGACGCCAGTCTCGCGGCACAGGCAGCTACCGGCAAGACCATGTCGATCCGTTTCGACGCGTCGACCGCTTCCAATATGCCGTGGACGTTTACGCCGGCGCAATCGACCAGCACGGTCACAATCGGTCAGCGCGACATGGCAGTCTATGTAGCGAAGAACACGGGCAGCCGGGCGATCACGGGCACCGCGACGTTCAACGTCGAACCTTCGCAAGCGGGCAAATACTTCCACAAGATCCAGTGCTTCTGCTTTACCGAGCAGACCTTGCAACCCGGTCAGGAAGTCAACATGCCGGTGCTCTACTACGTCGATCCGGCAATTCTCGAAGACGAGTTCATGGCCGATGTCGAGCAAATCACATTGAGCTATACTTTCCACCGCGCGAGAGAGCCCGTATCTTCGGCGCTCGATCGTTCGAATTGATCAAACGCACCTAGGGACGGGAACACCATCATGGGCGGCAAAGTAAACCACGACTACCACATCCTCGAACCCGATATCTGGCCATTGGTCGGCGCCACTGCAGCTCTGACTTTCACAAGCGGGATGGTACTCAGCTTTTATCCCGATCAGTTCGGTGCTGCCGGTTCGATCGTCATGTGGGCGGGTCTTGCCGGATTGTTGGCGACATTCTTTATGTGGTTCCGCAACGTCACTATCGAAGCGCAACGTGGCGATCACACGCCGGTCGTGCAGCTGCATATGCGCTACGGCATGATCCTGTTCATCGCGTCGGAAGTGATGTTCTTTGTCGGCTGGTTTTGGAGCTTCTTCGACTTCGCATTGTTCCCGACGCCGCTGCAATATGATGCTGCTGCCGACGCGACCACCAGCCTCTTCGGCCAAACCGGTGCGGCGGCCACGCTCGTGCCGGAAGGCATGGAAGTGCTCGATCCGTTCAGCCTGCCGCTGCTCAACACACTGATCCTGTTGTGTTCGGGCACCACGGTGACCTGGGCGCACCACGCGCTGATCCATGGCGATCGCCAGGGCCTCAAGCAGGGACTGTGGGCGACCATTGCTCTCGGCGTTCTGTTCAGCTGCATCCAGGCTTACGAGTACAGCGTCGCACCGTTCGGCTTCGGCGGAAACACCTACAGCTCAGCCTTCTACATGGCGACAGGCTTCCACGGCTTCCACGTGTTGATCGGGACGATCTTCCTCGCCGTGTGCCTCTATCGTGCTTACATCGGCCACTTCACGCCGCGCCAGCACTTCGGTTTCGAAGCGGCTGCATGGTATTGGCACTTCGTCGATGTGGTGTGGCTGTTCCTGTTCGTCGCCGTGTACATCTGGGGCGGCTGGGGAGCCGAATTCCACTGATGCCCGGCTGGGAATTGGCGCAGGTCAATATTGCGAAGCTCCTGAAACCGGAGGGCGATCCTTCGGTTCAGGAGTTCTTCGACAATCTTGACCGCATCAATTCCCTTGCGGAACGGTCGGATGGCTTCGTTTGGCGACTGAAAGAGGAGGACGGCGGCAATGCGACCGGCATTGCCGTTTCTCCCGATCCCAACCTCATCTTGAATATGTCGGTTTGGCGCGATGCTGAATCGCTGTTCGCTTTCACCTACCAATCCGCTCACACGCCGGTGATGGCCAAACGGAGAAGCTGGTTCGCTCGGTTCGAAGGTGCGTATCAGGCGCTGTGGTGGGTACCGGAAGGACATCGTCCGGACATTCCCGAGGCACTGTCCAAGCTGTGGCTGATCGACAAGTACGGACCATCTTCGCAAGCATTCACTTTCAAGACGCGCTTCCCGCAACCGGGCATCGAGGGCGCGCCGGTCGACCACAAGCCGGATCCGTGGTGTGTCGGCACTGCCTGACCGCCCGCTCTGGAGAAGCGCACTATCCGGCCTGTGTCCGCGTTGCAGCGCCCCAACCCTGTTTGAAGCGCCGGCTCGGATCGCTTTGACCTGCAAACAGTGCGGCCTCTCGCTGGCAGAGTTGGAGCGCGGAGCGAGGCTGGCGGGATTGGTAACGATTCTGGTGGCAGCAGTTCTGATCAGCGTCGCGATGGCGGTCGATATCTACCTGGGCCCGCCATTTTGGCTGCAAGTCGTGCTTTGGGCGCCGCTGACTATAGCCGTCGTGCTCATGACCTTGCGTCTCTACAAGACGGCGCTGCTGTATCGACAGTATGAAATTCAGGCCGAGCAGGGGCGGGGCGAACAATGACCCGTTCGATCCCAATCATACCGACCGTTCTTGTTGTCGCGGCGGCCGGCGTGATGTTGTGGCTCGGTTTCTGGCAGTTGGGCCGTGCGGACGAGAAGGCGGAATTGATCGCCGACTATGAGCGGCAGTCGGCGCTAACCGATGTGGTCGATCTTGAATGGCTCTCAGATGAATTCGTCTATCGTAAGGTACGTCTTCAGTGCGATGCCCCGAAGAACTGGCAAGCAATCTCCGGGCGCAATCAAGAAGGTCGGTCCGGCTACGCGCATCGATACCTTTGTAGGGTCGAAGAATTCTGGGATGGTCCGACGCAATTGACCTTCGCCGACATCGGCTGGTCAAATTCTCCGCAAGAGCCCGAGTTTGCAGGGAGCGTTGTCGAAGGAGTCTTGGTCAAGTTGGGGGATGGGTACAAGATCGTTGCCGATCCAGCACTCGCCGGGCTCGAACCGCTCGCCAAGCCCGATCCAAACGACCTGCCGAACAACCATCTCGCCTATGCCGGCCAGTGGTTCTTCTTCGCGCTGACAGCACTGGTGATCTACGGTTTCGCGCTGAAGTCGCGGGCGGCCAAGCGGCGTGAAGACTGACTACTTGTAGAAGCCTTCACGCAGATTGATGCCGTGCTCCAACCACACTTTCATGGCGCAGAGCATGCCGGTCCAGCCTTCGCAGTTGAGATAAGATCCGCGCAGGGCGCCGTCGGTCTCGCGCCAGCCTTCCTCGATGATTTCAACTAGCGTCCGCCCGTCATCGGTCGGCTTGAACAGGAATGTGACGGTGGTTCGGTAATCGGCTTCCCCATGCTTGGCCCCGATCTTTCCGCTATCCCCTTCATAGGCTGCCCATTCGAACACGATCTTTTCGTTGGGAACGACCTCGATGACATAGACCGGAAAGGCGCCGGGGAAGTCGTGGAAGTCCCACGTCACGGTCTCGCCCGCTTCCATCCGGCCCTTCGCTCCGCCGGTGGAGAAGAATTGCGAAAGCTTCTCGGGGTCGGCGAGGGCTTCGAAGACCTCCTCGACCGGCTTGGCGATGCGACCGGAAACGCGGAAATTGACCTCCATTACAAGTCTCCCCTTGAGTCGCGCTCTATTATGTTATAAAAATATAACATGTCAAACGACGACGATCTCGACACTGTTTTCAAGGCTCTCGCCAATAAGGTGCGTCGGGAGATTTGCGACGAACTCAAGCTGCGGCCACTGACAACCAAGCAGCTGTGTGAGTGCTTCCCGCAGCTGGATCGATGCACGGTCATGCAGCACCTTCGAGTTCTGGAACGGGCGGATCTGATTGTTTCGGTTCGCAAGGGGCGAGAGCGGTTCAATTATCTCGACGCAATGCCGATCCAGGCGATCCATGCGCGTTGGATCGGGCCGCATGCGGCACACGCTGCGAGCAAGCTTTCGAGCCTGAAGGCAGCGCTAGAAGGGGCCCAGGTGGCGGAATCGGCATAGTGAGCATTGCCGCCGGTGCTGCACCCCGCTAACCGCTCGGCATCATGCAATATGTCTCCACCCGTGGCAGCGCGCCAGCGCTGGATTTCGAAGGCGTAACCCTTGCCGGTCTTGCCAGCGACGGCGGCCTGTATGTTCCGCGCGAATGGCCCCGCCTGTCCGAAGCGCAAATCCGCGACTTGCGCGGCCTGTCCTACCCGGCGCTCGCCACCGAAATCATGCGTCCCTTTGTCGTTGGCAGCCTGACTGACGATGAGCTCGAGGCACTTTGCCAGACGGTTTATGGCGACTTCGGCCATGCCGCCGTCACTCCGCTGGTTCAGATGGACGAGACACATTGGTTGCTTGAGCTGTTCCACGGACCGACGCTCGCGTTCAAGGACGTGGCCTTGCAACTGCTCGGCCACCTGTTCGAGACCTTCCTGAGCCGCCGCGACGAGCGCCTTACGATTGTCGGCGCGACCAGCGGGGATACTGGCTCTGCCGCAATCAACGCAGTGGCGGGCAGGGATCGGACCGAGATATTCATGCTCCACCCCAAGGGACGGGTGAGCGAGGTCCAGCGCCGCCAGATGACCACCGTGCGGGCGCCCAATGTCCACAATATCGCGCTCGACGGCAGCTTCGACGATGCGCAGCGCCACGTGAAGGCGATGTTCGCCGACCCGCAAGTCAGCGGCCCGCTCAATCTCGGCGCGGTCAACTCGATCAACTGGGCACGGTTGATGGCGCAGGTTGTGTACTATTTCTATTCCGCGCTGCAGCTCGGCGCGCCGGATCGAACCGTTGCCTACAGCGTGCCGACCGGTAATTTTGGCGATGTGTTTGCGGGTTATGTCGCGGCGCAGATGGGATTGCCGATCGAGCGGCTGATCGTAGCCACCAACGTCAATGACATCCTGCATCGCGCATTGACCGACGGCGACTACTCGGCAGGCGGCGTTACCCCGACGATTACTCCGTCCATGGACATCCAGGTCAGCTCCAATTTCGAGCGACTGCTGTTCGATTGCGGCGGCCGCGACGGTGCAGCTCTGGCAAAGCAGATGCGCAGCTTCGACGAGAGCAAGGCGATGCAACTCACGAACAGTCAACGTGAGGGAGCATCTGGGCTGTTCAGCAGTATGCGGGCGGACCAGACGGAGACCGCACGGGCTCTGCAATGGGCCTTTCGCAATGCCGATCAGGTGATCGATCCGCATACCGGAGTGGGTCTGCACGCCAGCCTCCGTGCCGCCGAGAGCGGGTCGATCCCCAGCGGCGTACCGATCGTGACTCTTGCTACGGCGCACCCGGCGAAATTTCGCGACGCGGTTGAGCGTGCCGTCGGTGTACGCCCTTCGCTCCCGCCGCGTGTCGGCGACCTGTTCGGGCGCGAGGAACACTTTGCCGAGATTTCGGGCGAATACGAAGCCGCTCGCGACTTTGTGCTCGAGAACGCAGCCGGCAAAGCTACCTGATGGCCGGACTCGCTGCTCAACCGCTTGTTATGGAGTGCGATGGTTGGGACGCCTATCGCCTGCTCGACAGCGGGGCAGGGCGCAAGTGGGAGGCGTTCGGGCCCTACTCGTTCATCCGTCCGGAACCGCAGGCAATGTGGCAGCCGCGCCGATCGGACTGGAATGCGGATGGGGAATTTGTGCCAGGCTCGGATGAGGACGGCGGCGGGCGCTGGGTGTTCGGACGCGAAGTTCCTAAAGAAGGCTGGGAACTGGCTTGGAACGAAGTGCGCTTCACCGCGCAGCCGACGCCGTTCCGCCATTTGCAGTTCTTTCCCGATATGGCGCCGGTGTGGGATTGGATGCGCGCGCAGCTTGCCGGACGCGACGACGCGGAGACGCTCAACATGTTCGGCTACACCGGCCTCGGCTCGTTGGCGCTGTCCGAACAAGGTCGAGTGACACATGTGGACGCGTCGAAGAAATCGGTCGCCCAGGCGCGCGACAATGCTGTGCTGTCCGGCATGGAGAACCGGCCGATTCGTTGGCTGGTCGATGACGCTGCCAAGTTCGCGGCACGCGAAGTGCGACGCGAGCGCCGCTATGACGGGATCATCCTTGATCCGCCAAAGTTCGGGCGTGGTCCCAAGAATGAGACTTGGCGGCTCGAAGAGGGACTGCCCGACCTGATCGGCGACTGCGCCAGACTGCTGGATGGCGACAGCCGATTTCTGTTCCTTACCGTTTATGCCGTCCGGATGAGCAGTCTTGCGATCGCGGGCTTGCTCGCCGAAATTCTGCGAAATTTTCCAGGTACGATCGAGCATGGCGATCTTGCCGTTCGCGAAGAAGGCGAAGCGGGACGGTTGCTGCCGACCGCAATCTTCGCACGATGGTCGAATCCGGGCTAAGGGCGCCTCACAATGACCAAGCCCGATTCGCTCATTCTCGAAGTCGCCGATCTCGAAGTCGATGTCCTTACGGGCATCTATTCGGAGGAAACCGGCAAGCCGCAGCCGCTACGCATAACCGTGCAAGTGCAGTACGAAATTGCGGATCGCTACGATCCCGATACGCCGCTTGAGGCGAGCAAGAACTACATGGATCTCAAGTTCGCGGCCTCGGAAGGCTTGCCGAAGGGCACTCACTTCAAGCTGATCGAGGCGGTTGCAGATCACATCTGCGAGACGCTCTTCGTGCAGGACCGGAAAGTGCAAGCGGTGACGGTCAAGATCATCAAGCTTGCGATCGCCGAAGCGAATGAGAAGATCGGAATCACGATGCATCGTGAGCGACCGACCCAAGCTCACGGCTGAATTGTCCGATGCAGGTGGTCCAGACTGTCACTGCATTGCCTGAAAGCGCGCTTTCTGCCGCTGAAGCCTATTTCGCAGATCACCTCGCGACGAGTCGGGCCAAGCTGGATGACAGCGAAACCACCTCTTTGGTTGTCCTGTTGCCACTGGCGCCGACCGATCATGACGATTGGCGACGCGCTCTGGCTCGCGACCTCGCCCGCGCCGCTGCGCCCAAACGCGTCAATGTTGTCGCCGCAAGCGACCCCGACATTGCGCGCAGAGCGCTGGCATATTTGAGGGATGCGCCCGGCGTAACGGGACAGTATCTTGTCAGCCATGAGTGAGGGATCAACTCGGAAACCGGATCTGATCGCGGTCGGTGGAACGCCGGCGCCGTTGGTCGACGCGTTCAAGCGACGCATTACGTACCTGCGTTTGTCGGTGACCGACCGCTGCGATTTGCGCTGTTCCTATTGCATGCCTGAGCGGATGCAGTTCCTGCCCAAGAAAGAAGTGCTCTCGCTCGAAGAACTGTACGAACTTGCTGTCGGGTTTATCGATCGCGGGGTGAGGAAGATCCGGATCACCGGTGGAGAGCCGCTGGTCCGACGCGACATCATCGACCTGTTCGAAGCGCTTGGACGGCGCCTGGACAATGGTCTCGATGAGCTGACACTGACCACCAATGCCACTCAACTTGCGCAGTATTCAGACGCCTTGGCGCGTGCAGGGGTTCGGCGAGTGAACATTTCGCTCGATACTCTCGACCGTGAGAGATTTGCCAAGCTCACCCGCCGGGACGCTCTGCCGCAGGTGCTCGAAGGGATTTCGGCGGCAAAGGAGGCAGGACTAAAGGTCAAGCTAAACGCAGTCGCGCTCAAGGATATCAACGAGAACGAATTGCCCGATCTGATCGCCTGGGCGCATGGAGAGGGACACGATGTGACCCTGATCGAAGTGATGCCGCTGGGCGAAGTGGAGGACGACAGGCTTGATCATTTCTTGCCGCTAAGCACCGTTCGCGAGCGGCTTGAGCAGCGTTGGACACTAAGCGACAACGACGCGAACACGGGCGGTCCGGCTCGCTACGCCGACATTGCCGAGACAGGCGGAAGGCTTGGTTTGATCACACCTCTTACCAACAATTTCTGCTCGGGCTGCAATCGGCTGCGCGTCACAGCTACGGGGCAGCTCTATCCCTGTCTAGGCGGTAGCGAGCGAGTCGATCTGCGCGCAGCGTTGCGTTCGGAGTCTCCGCAAGTGGAGCTTGCCAAAGCTCTCGACCAAGCCATGACGATAAAGCCAGAGAAGCATCACTTTCGTATGGACGAGCGCGGTGCGGAGCCCGCCCAGCCACGCCATATGTCCATGACCGGCGGTTAAGATGACGGTGACAATCCTGTTTCTTGGGCCCTTGCGCGACCTTGCCGGGGAGGAAAGCAGACAAGTCGAAGGCCCGATCGACTGGGACAGTCTGATAGAGATTGTGGGGCCTGAAATTGCCGAACAGCTCTCCAACGACCGTGTCAACGTGGCATGCAAGGGCAGGGTGCTGGGCGACAAGTCGCAGCTGCAAGCCGAAAACGGAGATGAAGTCGCATTGCTGCCGCCTGTTTCGGGCGGGTAATGAATGACTATGCTCGACGTCAGACTGCTCGACGAGCCCTTTGATCCCACGATCGAGGTCAATCACCTCACTTGCGAGACACCCGATGCGGGCGGTGTGGCAAGTTTCGTGGGCAAAGTGCGGTCGAGCGGCGTGGGAGCGCTTGAATTGTCGCACTACGAGCCGCTGACCTTGCCCGGGATGCACGAACTAGCCGAGCGTGCGCAGCTTCGGTTCGATCTTATGGGCCTCCTGATTATCCATCGCACCGGATTGCTTCATCGAGGCGAGCCTATCGTGTGCGTCAGCGCCGCAGCCCGCCATCGTCGAAGCGCTCTCGAAGCCGTTGATTTCTGCATGGACCATCTCAAGAGCGCAGCATGGTTCTGGAAACGCGAACTGCGTGAGGGCACGTGGCACTGGATCGAGCCGCGCGCCGAGGATTATGCCGACTTGGCGCGCTGGCAGGACTGAATTTTCGCCGAATTGATTTGTATCAAGGAGCGCCTTGTCCAGACACGCCATTCTCCTTGTCAACGAAGGAGATAGCTGATGAGCGAACAGGTCAAAGAGATGATCGCCCGGGGCGAAGCCCGGATTGTGGACGCCCCCGATTCGAAAGCGCGCATGCCGCGCCACCAGGTCGAAAGCGATCGCAATTTCGAGCTTCCGACCAGCCTGTTTGTTGCAACTGTCGGCTGCTATCTCGCGTTTCTTGCGATCACCGGCATCGCCTTTGCTACACCAACGCTGGGCATTCCGATGGCGATCTTTGCGCTGTTCATTGTCGCTGCTTTTGGGGTTCCCACCATCTGGACCCGGCTCAAGAAGAATGGACTTGAGCCGAACGACACCAACCCGATGACCGCTGGCCAATTCGCCAACCAGGGGATCATGACGAACACAGGGCGTCTCGCTCCACGCGATGCGACGATTCAGGTGCTGATCCTGCCAGTGCTGATCGTTATGTGGGGTCTCGCGGCGGTGACCATCGCCGCTTTGGTCTGAAGGTTGGGGGGCAAGCCCCGGCGTTCACACCAACGCGCGTCCGGAAATGGCTTGCAATTGCGCGGGGTCGACCAGTTCGATCCCGCGCTTTCCTTTGCGTCTGATTGCGCGCAATTCTTCGAGTTCGCCGAATTTGCGGCTGACCGTCTCGATCGTGAGGCCCAGCATGTTCGCGATCTCGCCCCGGGTCAGCGGCAAGTCGAATTCCTCGGCGAGATGACAAGGGGAGTCGCTCGCGGCGGCTGCAAAGTCATGAAGCAGGGCGGCCAAACGCGCCTCGGCGCTGGCATTGGCGGTCAGTTCAAGCAAGCTTCGAGTGGCCAAGAGATCCTCCTGACTCCGCCGCAAGAGGGCGCGTGCGAGAGCGGGGTATTCTTCGAGCGCTCGCTCGATGTCCCGGCGACCGAATGTGCATAGCCGACTGTCGGTAAGCGCGACCACATCGTGGTGAGCAAACGGGGCAAAAAGTTCGCCAACGAACCCGGCAGGGTGAACCAATGAGAGGATCTGCTCATTGCCATCGGCGTCTATGGCCGACACTTTCAGGGCGCCGCTTACAAGGGTGGCGCAGGCTGCTTCTTCGTCGCCGGCTGCGAACAACATCTCTCCGCGCTTGAGAGTCCGAGTCCGCCCTGCGGCAGCCAAAGCCTCGCGTTCATTGTCATCGAGCACCGAGCAGGCGGCGGAATCCTTCACCGGACAGGTCTCGCAAGCGAGGTTCATTGTTCCAATTGCTCCCACAATTGCGCCAGCGCGACGTCTTGCTGTGTGACCAGTTCGAGGACGAGTTCCTGAGCTTCGGCCAAGGCCGCGGTCGATGCAAACTGGGTTGCGGACTGTGCAGCCATCAGATCGAGATCGGCCAATGCAATTGCGGTGTCGCTGCGTTTCGAACTCAAATCGGCCAGTGCAATCAGAGCGTCAGCACGTACTTCGCTCTCCGAACCACTACCGCGGGCATCGGCAACCAGCCGGCTCGTGGCAGACCGCGCAGCGACAAAGGAACGGTGCGATTCCTGCGCCCGATCAACCAGCCGGGAAATATCCCCGGCTGCAGAGGGTTGCTGCGCGGTGGAAACGACATCTTCGTCGGCGGGACCAGGGTTGAATTGGCCTGTCACTCTTTCCGCGTCGCGAATCGCAAGCGAGGGGTACTGATCGCTGCTGCTCGCGCAGCCTGAGAGAAGTGCCGAGGCCGCACTGACAAGAAGAAGCTGATGCGAAACGTGTCTCATGATCCCGCTTCGACTTATCACGATGTGCTTGGACGGCAAAGGGAACGAAGGTCTAATCCGAGATGAATTTGTCGCGAGGTTCCCGTTGACTTGGCGGCCCCGTTCCCTTAACGGCACCCATCTTTCCGGCGCTGCGAGTTGCGGCGCCGCATTGCTGTTCGGCGCGTGTGGGCCTATCTGCACTTTCGGACACAGCCAAGATTGAGAGTAGAAAGCCATGTTCGCTGTAGTGCGCACGGGCGGCAAGCAATACCGAGTTGCCGCCGGAGACAAGATTGCCGTTGAGAAGCTTGCCGGTGAAGCCGGTGAGACGGTCACGCTGGACGATGTCCTTCTGGCAGGCGAAGGCGACAATATCGCCGACGCGTCGAAGGTGACCGTTTCGGCTGAAATCATCGCTCAGGCCAAGAGCGAGAAGGTCGTCGTTTTCAAGAAGCGTCGTCGCCACAACTATCGTCGCAAGGCCGGTCACCGTCAGCAGATGACACTGCTGCGTATCACCGACGTTGGCACTGGCGCAAAGAAGGCCCCGGCCAAGAAGGTTGCCGCCCCCAAGAAGGAAGCAGCGCCCAAGGCCGACGCAAAGCCGGCAACGGAAAAGAAAGCAGCACCGGCTAAGAAGCCAGCTGCAAAGAAAGCTCCTGCCAAGAAGGCAGCGCCGAAGACCGCAGCAGCCGACAAGAAGCCCGCAGCGAAGAAAACACCAGCCAAGAAGGCCCCGGCCAAGAAAGCCGCGCCCAAGGCTGACGATACGAAGTAAGGATCAGGACCAATGGCACATAAAAAAGCAGGTGGTTCATCACGCAACGGCCGCGACTCAGAGGGTCGTCGCCTAGGAGTGAAGAAGTTCGGCGGTCAGGAAGTGATCGGCGGCAACATTCTTGTGCGCCAGCGCGGCACCAAGTTCTACCCGGGCAGCAATGTCGGCATGGGCAAGGACCACACCCTCTTTGCGCTCGAGCAAGGCGTGGTGCGATTCCACAAGGGCAAGCTCGGCCGCAAATATGTGTCGGTAGACATGATTGCGGAAGCAGCCGAATAACCGGACGATCATAAAGGGATCGTCCATCGGGACGGTCCCAGCCGGAAATATCCGGCTCACCAAGAGGGAGATGGGACCGACCCGTCTCCCTCTTGTCGTTTCTCCCTCTCAGATTGGCGAATTCCGGTTCGCCGCAATGTAACTGTCACGCATGACCCATACAGGGGCTTTGCGGGGCGATGAGGAGAGAGCTCATGTTCCATCGCAGCGAAAGACTGCTGTTGAGACCACCCTGGCCTGAGGACTGGGAGCAGGTTCTGCGCGGGATCGCCGATGAAGGCGTCGTGCGAAATCTGGCCAGCGCGCCGTGGCCCTACAGCGCCGATGACGCTCGAAAATTCGTCAGGCTGTCGATCGATCCGAAGTTCCCGCGATTCCTCATCACGCGGGCCCGCGACGCGGCGCTGATCGGTTGCATCGGGATCGATCTGACGGACGGCGAAGTCGAGATGGGCTATTGGATTGCGAGGCCATATTGGGGGCAGGGCTATGCCACCGAGGCTGGCCGTGCCATGATCGAAGTTGCGGCGTCGCTCGGCCATGATCGGTTGGTTGCCTCCCACTTCCTCGACAATCCGGCTTCGGGCACTGTCTTGCGCAAGCTTGGATTCGAACCGACGGGCTGCGTCGTGGAACGGCACAGCTGCGGGCGAGGCGAAGCGGCTCCGACTGCCGAGTATGCGCGCGATGTCGAGGTTGATTGGTCCGAGCAACAACAAGCGGCCTGATCAGATCTGGCGGCCGAACCAGACGTCGGCTTGTCCCGTGCCGTAACATTGCGTAATTGCAGTCGGTAATGAGTGAAAGAAAGAGGCTAAGCCCCGAGGAGTCGCGCTCGGCCGCATTGGAAGCGGCGCGAGCCTTGCTGATTGAAGCTGGTCCGCAGGCGGTGACGCTGAAAGCCGTGGCCTCGCGGATCGGTCGAACTCATGCCAACCTACTGCATCATTTCGGTTCGGCTTCAGGTTTGCAGAAGGCGCTGGCCGGACACCTGGCCAAGACGGTCTGCGAGACGATCATCGAAGCCGTCCATGCCAGCCGGGCGGGCCTGGGATCGGCGCGGGAGGTGGTGGACCTCGCATTTGACGCATTCGATCGAGAAGGGGCTGGTGCGCTCACAAGCTGGATGCTGCTGACTGGCAATGAAGATGCGCTGCATCCGATCATCGGCACCATTCATGAACTCGTGGACGAGATAGCCCGGGAAGAGGCTTCCCACGCAGATGACGAGTTGCGCGTTCACCGCGACACATTGAATCTCGTGCTTTTGGCTCTGGGTGACGCGCTTATCGGCGCAGCGCTTGCCAAGTCGTTGGGCTTGCCGCGCGACGCTGCGCGCGAACGGGCCGAAGAAATGCTCGAAGCTTCGCTTGCGGAATCCCAGCGCGGCTAGCCGGCGATTCCTGCGCGCTGCCAGTCGAGCAGCATGTCAGGATCGATATCGGCGACGCGCAGATGATCGACCGCGAGTTCAAACTGCGGATAGGCCGCCTTGCGTCGTTTCTCGTTTGAATCCTCGATCGGCACCACCACCAGCCGGCGATTGACCTTTTGCCGCCAATTCATCCGCGCGGTGTTTTCCTGCCCGACATAGCAGCCCTTTTCGAAGCTTACGCCGTTGAGCTCCACAGCATTGGTTTCGAGCCACAGGATGTCGCCCAGTTCGGCGCGGCCCTCGGGCACGCCAAGAGACAACCGGTGAAGCAGATACTGCTCGTCCACGGCCTGCTCGTCGCCCGTTTCGGGCCCAAGCCAGCGATAGCCGAGCCCCGGATGGCGGGGGTCGGGGACGCCCAGGTCGTCCCGCTCAGGCGACCAGTACACGCACAGGTTTTCATCGCGCGCGATCTCGATCTTGCGACGGAGGCGATAGAGCGAGAGGCGTCTAACCAAGTCGTCCGCAAACTCGGCCTCGCAGTCGAGCAGCAGCGCGCCGTCTTGGCCGTCCCAGACGAGGAAATCGAACATCGCCTTGCCCTGTGCGGACAGCAGTGCAGCGTAAACCGGAAAGTCACCCGAGACATCATTGGTGACGAGCCCCTGCAAGAAGCTGCGCACGTCTTCTTGAGGATCGAGCGGGGCAACCCGGACAACCGCTCTCTTTCTCAGCGGGTTGGCATACATCCTTACGAGATCCTTTTCGTGATGGCCGCCGCCAGCTTTTCGCCCAGCTCAGGCCCCTGTTCGGGATAGAGATAGGGTTCGATCAGCTCGGCTTCCATAACCTGCAAGGCTCCGTCCTCGTCCCGCAGCATGTCGATCCTCGCATAGAGCGGAGTGTCGAAGGGCAGGGCAGAGACGATTGCCTGTGCGGCCTCGGTCTCTTCCTGCGATGGCTGCAGCACCTCCTCACGTCCGCCATAGAGCGACTGAATGCGGTAGTCGCCCTCTGCAGGCCGCTTACGCAGGGCATGCGAGACTTCGCCATCGACGAAAATGAAGGACAGTTCCCCCTCCTTTGCGATCGCCGGAAGGAATGGTTGCAGCATGGCAGGGTGCCCAAACTCCCAGTCAGGCGACGGCAAGGATCCGCGCGACACGAGCTCCTGCCCCAACGCGCCTGCGCCCACTTGTCGCTTCACAACGACCCGATCGGTGTCGAACGTCTCCATCGCTTCCAATGCACCTTTCGCGGTCACGGTTTCTCTCCACATCGTGGGGATTGTCCGTGCTCCTGTCTCCGCGAGGTCGCGAAGATAGGTCTTGGTCGCGTTCCAGCGGACCACGTCGGGTGGGTTGCAGACAGTGATGCCTCGCTCGTTCAGGCCATCGAGCTTTTCAAGAAAGGCCTCGTGCTTGTCCTGATAGTTCCACGCGGTGCCCAGCAGGACGAGATCGATCCCTGAAAACTGGTCGAGTGGCGCTTCCCAATCAATCAC
The DNA here is from genome assembly GCA_964550495.1 of uncultured Porphyrobacter sp. Classification (GTDB taxonomy): domain Bacteria; phylum Pseudomonadota; class Alphaproteobacteria; order Sphingomonadales; family Sphingomonadaceae; genus Erythrobacter. The sequence continues at coordinate 22,300 of CAZJZO010000005.1, forward strand.
CCTCAGGTTGAACCCGTGCCGCTCAAACGCCGGTCTCAGCGCGTTGATCATCATGTCATGCTCAAACGCGTCTCCGCGCCGTTCACCCGTCCCGGGCAAGGTGGTCTCGCAGGCAAGGAATCCAATGGTCTTCATTGTGGATGCCATATTGCCCCGCACAGGGGCTGGAAAGCCTTATCGCACCCGCCTAAGGCTCGCGGCATGACCGACACGCTGACAATTCGCCGCCCCGACGATTGGCACCTGCATTTCCGCGATGGTGACATCATGCGCGGCGTTGTCCCTTACACCGCGCGCCAGTTCGCACGCGCAATCGTGATGCCGAACCTGTCTCCGCCGGTAACGACAGCGACGATGGCGGCCGAGTATCGCGAACGGATCCTCGCTGCGGTTCCGGAGGGCGTCGAATTCACGCCTTTGATGACATGCTACCTGACTGACGCCACAGATCCCGATGATCTGGCGAGAGGTGCAGCGCAGGGCGTCTTCACTGCAGCCAAGCTCTATCCCGCCAATGCGACCACCAATTCGGCTCACGGGGTCAGCGATGTCGAGAAGATCTATCCCGTCTTCAAACGAATGGAATCCGAAGGAATCGTCCTTTGCGTCCATGGAGAAGTGACCGACGATGACATCGACGTGTTCGACCGCGAAGCCGAATTTATCGAGCGGCACCTGCAGTCAATCGTGCGGAATTTCCCGAAGCTAAAGGTTGTGTTCGAACATATCACCACTGCGGATGCGGTGGCTTTCGTTCAGAGTGCCGGAGAAAATGTTGGCGCGACGATCACGCCCCAACACCTCCATATCAACCGCAACGCGATGCTGGTTGGCGGGATTCAACCGCACAATTACTGCCTGCCCGTCGCAAAGCGCGAGACTCATCGATTGGCGCTGCGCAAGGCGGCCACATCGGGCTCGTCAAAATTCTTCCTCGGTACCGACAGCGCACCGCATTTGCGCTCGGCCAAAGAGACCTCATGCGGCTGCGCGGGCATCTTCAACGCACCCCATGCGCTCGAGAGCTATCTGACCGTGTTCGACGAAGAAGGGGCCATCGAACACTTCGAAGGTTTTGCATCCCTGCACGGCCCAGCCTTTTACGGACTTCCGGTGAACGACAGCGAAGTGACGCTCGAACGCGCCGAAATCTTGGTGCCAGAGACACTGCCGCTGGTCGGGGAAGAGATCGTGCCCTGGCATGGCGGGCAGACGCTCGGTTGGAGATTGGCCGGCTAGGCCGCCGCTTTCGCCTGCCGCGACCGGCTCCAGAGGTCGGCAACGAAGATCCCCACAGCGGTCCAGATCAGTATGAAGCTGCCGAGCTGTGCAACGTTCAGCTCCTCCTCGAACACCGTCAGCCCCAGTATGAAGACGATTGTCGGCGCCAGATACTGGATGAAACCCAGTGTCGAGTAGTTCATCCGCCGCGCAGCGATCGCGAACAGCAAAAGCGGCACCGCTGTGACCACGCCCGAAAACGCAATGGCGGCGCTAAGCCCCATGTCCGTACCGAAGGACGGACCGGCCGGGCTGACCGCATAATACCAGGCGATGCCGATCGCCGGCAGCAGCAGAATCGCGCTTTCGATGGTCAGGCCGGGCAGCGAGCCAACTGCAACCTGTTTTCTTACAATGCCGTAGAGGCCAAAGCTGAAAGCGAGGCTGAGGCTGATCCAGAGCGTAGTGAGAGCGCCTGCGGCGAGCAGTGCGACCGCGGAGGCTGCAATCGCAACGGCGAGCCACTGCCATTTCGACAGGCGTTCACCCAGTAACACTGTGCCCAACAGCACGTTCAGGAGCGGGTTGAGGTAATAGCCGAGGCTGGCGGCGTAGACCTGATTCTGGACAATCGCCCAGATGTAGACAAGCCAGTTGATGCCGATCAGCAGCGCGCTCGCAAACAGCGCGAGCAATGTGCGCCGATTGGAAATCGCGTCGCGCAATGCTGGAAACTGGCGGCGAAAGGCCACGATTATCAGACAGAACGGCAAGGTCCAGATGATCCGCCAGCCGACGAATTCGAACGGCGGGACGCTCGTCACCAACAGCAGGTAAACCGGTAGGAATCCCCAGATCAGGTAGGCGCCCAGAGCAGCTGGAAGGCCCGATGGCTGGTCGTCGACGCTTGCGGTTGAGGGAGATGCGGAACTCGCCATGAGCCAAGGCCCCTAGGCGCGCCGCCATGACCGCGCAAGCTAACATCTTGCAACGATACTGAACCCGACCTTTCGCGTCCGATGTCAGGCCGTTCAGTTTAGCACCTCTATAGATGAATGACCGAATCGAGGAGGACGGGAATCCCACCAATCCGGTCTTCCTCTCCAACTCTTGGGCCATTCCCACCAATGGTCTGGGCGCGACCTCCACCGGTCGTGGGAAGCGCTCTCATACCCAACGCGGTATGAGAGCGTTTTCGTTTGCTGTTCGGTGCCGGTTTGCTGACCATGCCGAATATTAACCAAAAGCTGGCATGGCCTGATCCATGAATTTGCGATCCACATTGTTGGCCTTGCTGCCGGTGGTTGCGCTCGCTGCCTGCGGCGAAGATGCCGTGCCGGATGCTGCGGCTGTAGCTACGAATGGAGACCCGTTGCTTGCCCGCGCGTTGAACGACCCGCTCATGGTCGATCCCGACCTTGCGCATCGCAACGAGGCCAACGCGGCCATCACCATCCTCCACGGTCATGCATTGCCGGCTTTCGAGGCGACCGAAGAAGCCGCATCGCGGGCGCGCGAAGCCGGGAGGCTCGAATTGCTTGAAGATGCGGCAATCCTGGATTTGCCCGAGCCAACGATTGGCGAGGGGATCGCGGAGTTGTCGGACACGCGCACGGCCACTGCAATGCTTGAAGCCCTTGCCGGACCAGCCGCTTGCAGAGATGGGCTGGGCGAGGGCTATCGCTGGGCGGCGCGGATGCCAAGCTTCGCCGGGGTCATGCCCCATGGAATGGTGCAGCAGGCAGCGGGTAAAGACTCAGCCGGATGCTCTTTGCGGGTTGTTCGCTATCTGAGCCCGGCAAGCATCGATGACACACTCCAGTATCACTTCAACCGAGCTTTCCGAGCCCGAATGAGGGTCGAGCGGTTCGCCGCGCCCGAACAAATTCTGCAGGCCTCGCTGGGAGGCACTCAGTTCTTCGTTCACGCGCGACCGGGGCCAAATGGAATGAACGAAATCGACCTCGTCTACTGGAGACGTTAGTCCTTCAGGCCGACACCGATATTGGCGCGCGGTTGCTCCATTTCGGTGCTCGCGACCGGGTATGCGCAATAATCCGCTGCGTAGAACGCTGCCGGGCGATGGTTTCCTGACAATCCGATCCCGCCAAACGGGGCCGCAGACGACGCTCCATTGGTAGGTCGGTTCCAGTTTATGATTCCCGCGCGGATGTTTGCCCAGAAGCGCGCATAGTCATCCGGCGAACCGCCAATAAGCGACGCCGAAAGGCCGAAACGCGTGTTGTTTGCTTCGGCGATTGCGGCATCGAGATCGGGAACCCGGATGACCTGCAGGATCGGCCCGAACAATTCGATGTCGGGTCGTTCGGCGATGTCCGTCGTGTCGATGATTCCCGGGGTCAAGAACGGCTTGTCCGGATCGATCCGGCGCATATGGGTGAGCGCCTTTCCGCCTAACGTGACCAGTTCGATGAAACTTGCGCCCAGGCGTTCGGCAGTTTCATTGTCGATCACCGGCCCCATAAACGGTTGGGGCTCATCCATCGGGCCGCCGACGATCAGGCTCCTTGTCAGCGGCAGAAGCTCGGCCATGAGCGGTTCGAACATGCTGTCCAGAACGATCAATCGACGCGCGGCCGTGCAACGCTGACCAGTCGTAGTGAAAGCACTCTGCACTATCAGAGCGGCTGCGTCAGTGACCTTGGGCGTGTTGGCGACGACGATCGGATTGTTGCCGCCCATTTCCAGGGCAACGATTTTGCCCGGGTTGGCCGCCAGCTTGCGGTTGATCGCGATGCCGGCATTGGCCGATCCGGTAAACAGAACGCCATCCACACCGGGATGCGCGACAAGTTCTTTGCCTTCGTCAGGGCCGCCGATCACGATCTGAACGACATCCTGCGGAACCCCGCAGCGATGGAAACACTCAACCAGTTTGGCTCCGACGGCAGGTGTCTTCTCCGACGGCTTGAACAACACCGTGTTGCCAGCGATCAAGGCCGGAACAATGTGGCCGTTGGGAAGGTGAGCCGGGAAATTGTAAGGCCCCAGGACGGCCATCACGCCGTGAGGCTTGTGACGCACGGCCGCGCTGCCCTGCAATGCACTGTCGAGTTTCTTCTTTCCCGTGCGCTCGCTGTACGCGTTGACCGAGATGTCGACCTTGTTGATTACCGCGTCTACTTCAGTTCGGGCTTCCCACAGCGGTTTGCCGGTTTCCTTGGCAATGAGTTCGGCAAGTTCGTCGGTCGCCTTGCGCACTTGATTGGCGAACCGGCGCATCAATTCGATCCGGTTTGCAAGCGGCCGCGCTGCCCATTCGGGCCACGCGCGTCTGGCAGCGCTGACCGCCTCCGCCACGTTACCATGTTCGCCGCGCCACAGTTCCTCACCTGTGGCAGGAGCGTATGAAATCAGAGTCTTGTCTGTGACAGTGTCGGTCATCGCCTCGGTCATTCTTTTTTCCGCGGGTTTATCGCCCTTTTCCAGAAAAGATAGGGCTAAGACGCGGTTCGGGATCTCGACCACCGGCGCAGTTTACGGGAATTAACCTAAGCGATCAGCGCGATGGCGAGTGTCCCGCTGCAACCGGTGGGTGACCATGTGCCTTACCCATGCGCCGCAAGTCGGTGATCTTGGTGTTGAGCGGCTCCCAATTGTCGTCGCGGTCGATGTGCGACCAGATCTCTTCGACTTCATCGATCAGCATGGCCTGAGGGGCTGGATCGGACCAGTATTCGTGATCGCTCTCTATGGGCCGATAGTCGGTAAGCAGTTCTCCCAATTCGCCGGACCCGTTTCTGCCTCCGCGATGCGCAAAGAAGAACGCATCCGGTCCTTGTTTGCTCTCGCGCAGCGCTTTCTCGCAGGCTGCAACCAGCGCGCCGTCGGCTTCCGTTCCCATTGGTTCCACGCCCAGTCGCCAGCACCAACGTTTTCTGGTCGCTTCCATGTAGTGCGGCCCAAAGCGGTTGAGAGCATCAAGCAAGGGTTCGCTGTCCGCAAGCAATCGCAGGGCAACTGCCAGTTGTCCGCAATTCCAGTGAATGGCTTCGGGTTGGCGCCCGAACGCGTAAAGGCCGCTATGGTCGAAATAGGCAGCTGTGAAGCCGGGATCCCACGCAGGCAGCCAGCGCCACGGGCCATAATCGAAGCTCTCGCCGGTAATGTTCATGTTGTCGGTGTTGAGCACGCCGTGGACGAAGCCGGCGACCATGTAGCTGGCGGCGAGATCGGCCATGCGCTCGACGACTTGATGCATCAGGACGATCGCGGGTTCGGTGCGGCCCGGAGCATCTTCGGGAGGTTGCGGACCGGGAAAGTGCGTCAGACAATAATCCACCAAGGATTCCATCTGTTCGCGCTCTTCGAAGGCGAGCAGCCGCTGGAAAGTGCCGATACGGATATGCGAATGAGAGAGGCGCACCATCACGGCCGAGCGGGTGGGCGAGGGTTCATCGTCGCGCTGTAACTGTTCGCCGGTTTCGATTACCGAGAGTGTCTTCGACGTGTTTGCACCGAGCGCTTCGAGCATTTCCGTGGCGAGGATCTCACGGACCGCGCCCTTCAGCGTGAGGCGCCCGTCGCCCATACGACTGTAGGACGTTTGACCGGATCCCTTGGTTCCGAGGTCCAGCAGGCGCATTTGTGCGTCCCGCAATTGTGCGAAAAGAAATCCGCGCCCGTCGCCAATTTCAGGATTGTACGCCCTGAACTGGTGGCCGTGATATTTGAGAGCCAGCGGTCGTGGCAGATTGTCCCTTAGCGGTTCGAACCGTCCGAAATGCTGTGCCCATTGTTCGTCGTCCAGTTCGGCCAGTCCAACACTTGCCGCCCAGCGGTCATTGCGGAATCGGATTCGCGTCTCGGGGAAGTCTGCAGGATCAACCGGATCGCCAAGCCAGTCGGATAAGGAAACGATCGCCGGATCGGGTCGGTATTCAGCAGCTTGCGGTTCGGAGCACATCCCGCGATATTGGGGGCAAGCGATGGCCGATACAAGCGCCATGGCCACACATTGCCAAAGGACTCTCGCCGTACATGGCCACACGCTATCGAGATCGAAACTGGACAAGCAGCGACGGTTTGACCCTTCATTTTCGCGACTACGCCGGTCCTGACAACTATGTCGGGCCGCCTGTGTTGTGCATGCACGGCCTGACCCGCAATGCGCGTGACTTTGCCGATCTGGCCGAGCATCTTTGCAAGACCAGACGCGTTATCGTACCCGAGATGCGCGGGCGCGGAATGAGCGAGTACGCCTCGGATTCGGATACTTACAATCCGCTTGTCTATGTCGCCGATGTCGAAAAGCTCCTGGAGCAGGAGCAGATCGGACAGTTCATCTCGATCGGAACCTCCATGGGCGGTCTGATGACCATGCTGCTGGCGCCGGCGAAGCCTGGAAGGATCGTGGCTTGCGTGCTGAACGATATCGGGCCGGAAGTGGAGCCGTCGGGATTGGAGCGGATATCGACCTATGTCGGGCATGGGCGTAGTTATCCCACTTGGGTGCATGCAGCACGCAGCCTGTCTGACGTACATGGCGCGGCGTTTCCCGACTACGATCTGGAGCAATGGCTTGAAATGGCCAAGCGGACGCTGATCGTGAGCCAGAATGGTCGCATCAGCTACGATTACGACATGGCAATCGCTGAGCCGTTCTCGAAGCCGGGCAATGCTGCGCCACCAAACCTTTGGCTTGCGTTCGAGGCGTTGCGCGATGTTCCCATGGTTCTGGTCCGCGGCGAACTGTCCGATCTGATTTCGGAGGCGACCGTGAAGCAGATGCAAACGCGCAATTCGGCAATGCAGACGGTTACCGTGCCGCGAGTGGGGCATGCGCCGACCCTCGATGAACCGGAAGTGCGCACGGCAATCGACGCTTTGTTGGCCGACTTAAAATGACTCCTCCCCCGAGAATCCTTCATTGCCATTCGACATTTTCGGCTGGCGGCAAGGAAGTGCGCTCGGTTCAACTCATGAACGCGTTCGGTAGCGCATTCGAACACACGATTGTTTCAGGGGAAGCCGAGCAGACGGGCGCTCGCGATCTGATCGGTCGCGATGTGGGAGTGAACTTCCCTGCCGACTTTCCGGCCCTGACCGGCTTTCCATCTCCTGGGCGACTGGTCACGATTGCTCAGGCGCTCAAGCCCTATGACTTGATCCTGACTTACAATTGGGGGGCGATAGATGTGGTGATGGCCCACACCGTCTTCGCCAAACAGTTCGATTTGCCTCCGCTGATCCACCACGAAGACGGATTTAACGAAGACGAGGTCGATCAGCTCAAGGCGCGCCGCAACTGGTATCGGCGTGCCGCTCTCAGTCGGACCTCCAATCTGATCGTCCCAAGCCGCGTCCTGGAACGCATCGCACTCAATGTCTGGCGCCAGTCGCCGGACAAGATTGTCCGGATCCCGAACGGGATCGACACCGATGCGTTTGCCAAGAAGCCCAATCCCGGCGCATTGCGGGTGGTCAAGCGTGAAGGGGAGTTCTGGGTCGGTACGCTGGCTGGATTGCGACCCGTCAAACAGTTGCCGATGCTCGTCGATGCCTGTGTTGGCCTTCCGGAGAACTGGCATCTGGTCATCCTTGGCGATGGACCGGAAAAGGACGCGATCCAAAACGCCGCGGTCGAGGCCGAGATCGCCCACCGGGTCCACTTGCCGGGCGCTGTCAAGGATCCGGCGAGCGTCATTGGCTTGTTCGATGTCTTTGCGCTGTCGTCCAGGTCGGAGCAATTCCCTTTGTCGGTGGTCGAAGCCATGGCAGCCGGATTGCCAGTCGTCGCCCCGGAGGTGGGTGACATTCGCAGCATCCTGTCAGAAGACAACCGAACCTTCATTGCCGTGCCAAACGATACGGTCGCGCTGGCACAAATGCTTGAAGAACTGGCAGCTGACGCGGACCTGCGCCGCCTTGTCGGCGCCGCTAACAAGGCCAAGGCGCGAGCTGAATTCGATCAATCGGATATGATCGCGCGCTATCGCGAGCTCTATTCGAAGGCCGTTGAGCGACCAATCTGACAATTCGGCTTCATTGGCCGTTAAAGTTTCGCACGCCATCTCGCGGGGGAGAGGGTCATTGACAGTGCGTGTGCGGCATTGCGGAAGGCAACGCTCCTGCCTAAAGCACGCGCGAGACGAAATTAGGACGAGGATTGGAGCTCCGTGGCGCTCAACCCAACCGACCCGAAGAATTCGGATAAGGACAAGCAACCGGAAACGTCGGCAGAGGACGAAGTCCTTATGCGCGAAATCGACGAGGCGGTTCGCAAGGACGATGTCGAACAATTCGCCAAGAAGTACGGCGTGGCAATTGGCGGCGCTTTGGCATTGGGCCTCGTTGCCTTTGGCGGATACCTGTTCTGGGATAGCCAGGTCGAAGCAGGGCTGGAGCAGCAGTCCGAATCGCTCATAGGCGCGCTGGATTCGACCCAGGCGGATCAGTTCGAAGCCGCTAGCGAGAAGGTCGCGCCGTTGATCGCGGACGGATCGCCGGCAGCGCGCACTTCGGCTCGATTCCTGCAGGCCGGAGCGGCGCTAGAAGCCGAGAAGATTGACGAGGCGGTGGCGCTGTTCAAGCAGGTCGCCGACGATCCCGAAGCCCCCCCGGCATTGCGCGATCTCGCTCGCATTCGCGAAGTCGCCACCAACTTCGATGACCGCGAACCAGCCGAAGTAATCGAATTGCTCAAGGATCTTGCGGTCCCCGGCAACGCCTTCTTCGGTAGCGCGGGCGAACTGACAGCGATTGCGCATCTCGAGGCGGGCAATCGCGATCAGGCCGGCACATTGTTCGGCGCAATCGCAAAAGACGAAACTGTGCCTGAGACACTGCGATCAAGGGCAAGACAAATGGCAGGCTTGCTTGGCGTTGACGCCATTGAAGACGTAGAGAAATTGCTTGAAGATGAGGGAGTTGTCGCATCCGAGGGGGACGATGCGGCTACAGCAACCGTCACTCCGCAATAGCGCGCGGAAGCGCCGGCTCGGCCACTCCTGACGAATTTGGACGGACACAAGATGATGCAAATGAACGCTATGAAGACCGCACTGTTGGCGGGCGCGATGGCTGCCACTCTGACCGGCTGTTCCGGCGGCCTGTTTGGCGGTGAAAAGAAGACCACGCCGACAATTGGTGAGCGCACGCCTATCCTGTCGCGGATCGAGAGTGGTACCAGCGTCGATCCCTCGCTTTCAGGTGTCAGTGTTGTACTTCCTCCTGCTCTGGCCAACACCGAATGGGCGCAGGTAGGCGGCTCGGCGAGCAAATCCTATGGCCATCTCGCACTAGGCGAAAATCCGGGCAAAGTGTGGACCGCAAGAGTGGCCGGAGCGACCAATCGAGTCCGCCTCGCGGCAGCTCCGGTCATTGGAAGCGACAAGCTGTTCGCGGTCGGCTCGGACGGAGCCATCTTCGCCTTTGACAAGAAAACCGGCGCTCGAATCTGGGGCCTCGATGTCGAAATGGACGACGACATGCGTCCTTCGGCGTTTGGCGGCGGTGTAAGCTACGACAACGGGAAGCTTTATGCGACCAACGGCGCGGGCGAGGTAAAGGCGCTAGATGCGAACACCGGAGAGGTTCTCTGGAAGACCAAACCGGCTGGCCCACTGCGCGGTTCGCCCACGATCGCATTCGGTCAGATCTACGTAATGACTCAGGACAATCAGGTCATTGCCCTGAACATTGCAGACGGCACTCTGGCGTGGGACGAGTCGGGCTCGGCGACACAATCCGGCGTGTTCGGGGTTGCTGCCCCGGCAGCGGGCCAGGGCACGGTTATCGCTGGGTATTCGAGCGGCGAATTGTCCGCTTACCGCTACGAAAATGGCCGGACCCTGTGGTCAGATGCGTTGGCACGAACGAATATCTCCACGCAGGTAAGCTCGCTGACCGACATCGATGCCGACCCGATCATCGATTCTGGCCGGGTCTATGCGCTGGGCCAGGGTGGCCGCATGGCCGCCTACGAGCTCGTGACGGGCCAGCGTATCTGGGAGCTCAATCTTGCAGGAATCTCCACGCCCGCGATCGCTGGCGAGTGGATCTTCACGCTTACCGATGATGCCCGCATGCTTGCCATTGCGCGTTCAAGCGGGCGCGTTCGCTGGATCACCCAACTCCAGCAATGGCGCGATGAGGAAGACAAGGAAGGTCAGATCTTCTGGACCGGACCCGTCCTCGCAGGCAATCAATTGTGGGTGGCGAGTTCGCGCGGTGAGATATGGCGTTTGAGCGCGGGCGAAGGGTCTGCGCAGCTGTTTGCCGATATCGATGAGCCGATCAGCCTGCCTCCGGTGGTAGCCGATGGGCACCTTTACGTCCTTGACGATGGCGGAACGATCCACGCCTGGCGTTGATCGTATTCCGTTAACGATCTCGAAGGCACTGTGCCTCGCCGGGACCACGGCCGAGATCTAACCACGTCATTAACCCTTTCGCGCTATGGCCGCACGCGTCATGAGCGCGGATACTTCCACTGTGCGTGGCGCGAAGTCGGCGCCTCCGGTCAGCGATGTTTCGACAGGCGTAGGCCTGGCGGGGCTGCTTGGGCTGTTTGCCTGGATTCTCTTCTGCCGCGCCTATCCGACAATTGCCGACGCCCTCGGTTTCAGCGGACCGTTTTCCGCTGAACGCGGTGTGCTGTCGGGGCCCTATGCGGCGCTCGCCGCGATGCTGTTCACCGCTGGACCGATGGCGATTTGGTCGGTGCTTGTCGATCGGGTGCATCTGCGCGCGTCGACCGGACTGGATTGGACGCTAAAGCGCTCGGTCGCAGAGGTCATGCCGGTCTCGATTGTGAAGATCGCAGGTTTGTGGGCGACGTGGGCAATCCTTGCCGCACTGTACGGACTGTGCCGCTGGTATTGGGAAGGGCAGTACCTGTTCGCGATGGAGGTTCTGACCTTCGCCATCGTACCCATGGTGGTGCTGTCTGTGCCCTACACGATCTGGCTCGACCGATTCATGATCGAACAGCGCGATGCGACCTGGCATTTCGGTGCAATGCTGATCGGGCGCGAGGAATGGGACGCGGAACCGATCAAGAAGCACTGGCGTGCGTGGATCATAAAGGCGTTTTTCGGCGCTTTCATGATCTCGATCCTGCCGCCGGGTTTCGCCACGATCGTTGAGGCACAGCCTGGGCAGTTCCTTGCCAACCCGGTCGAGATCGGAGTGGTCCTTATCACGCTGCTGTTCCTGATCGACGTTCAGATCGGAACCGTTGGCTACCTGTTCACACTGCGCCCGCTCGATGCTCATATCCGCAGCGGCAACCCGTTTCTCGGCGGATGGCTCGCGGCTTTGCTGTGCTACCCGCCATTTGTGTGGGGAATCATCGGCGGGAACAACCAGATCCTGAGCTACGAGGGCAACACCGCCGGATGGGGACACTGGTTTGCCGGCAACGAGACAATGCTTTGGGTATGGGCCGCATGGCTGGTTTTCCTCACCGCCATCTATGCATGGGCGACGGTGATCTTCGGCATTCGCTTCTCAAATCTCACCTATCGCGGGGTCATCACCAACGGGCCGTATCGCTACACAAGGCACCCGGCCTACCTGTCGAAAAACCTCTATTGGTGGTGCTCGGTCATGCCCTTTCTCGTCATGAGCGGCTCGCCCGCCGACGCGATCCGCAACACCTTCTTTCTGCTCTGCGTCAATGCGATCTACTATTGGCGCGCTCGGACCGAGGAAGCGCACCTGCTCGCCGAAGATCCGAAGTACCGCGAGTACTACGATTGGATGGAACAGCACGGCGTCATCACGGCACCTCTTGCGCGATTGAAGCGTCGGATCATGCGGCGCGGCAGCGGGGCGGGGCGAGGCGACGTACTCGCCGAGCCGGCGGAATAGCCGCTACCTGACAAACGGGTCGCTGAATTTCGCGTCCGCAGCGAGGCTCTCGTCGGTTAGGGTTTCCATGAAGTCGACCAAAGCTTGCCGGTCATCCTCGCTCAGATTGAGTCGGCGCGGCGCGTTGCCTTGCTGCAGTCGATTGTCGAGTGCGGGCCCTGCCTGGACTCCATCGCTGTAGTGGTCGACCACTTGCCGCAAGGTCGTGAAACGACCGTCGTGCATAAAGAACTGCGAACGTGCGATACTCTTGAGTGATGGCGACTTGAAAAGCGTCGTTTCGCCCGCATCAAGACCATTCGACCGGCTATTGGCGGCAAGCGCAAATGTCGGCGGTTGATGACATGCCGCGCATCCAGCGCCTCCATTGTTGGGTCCGGTCATAAACAGCTCGCGCCCGCGCTGCTCGCTTGCCGAAAATCCCGGAAGTGCCTGATTGAGTGCGCGGTTGGGTGCACCTGGCCCAAAGACTTGAGCATAGGCCTGATCCCAGCGGCTATCGCTTGAGATCATAGCACGCTGGAAGTGAGCGAGTGAGCGCTCGACCCTTGCCTGGGTAATCGCGGGATCACCGAACGCAAATTCGAACAGGGCCGGATAATACTCGAGGCTTTCCATCTTGGCGAACAGTGCGGTGAAACCGCCATTGTTCGACCACCCCATCTCGGTCGCGTCGAGGATTGGCTGCGTGGCCTGCTCTTCAATGCTGTCGGCGCGCCGGTCCCAGAACATGTCGCCCGGTTCATAGAAACGGATATTGCCCAATCGCATTGCATGAGCACCAGTTTGCCCTCCGTTGAAGCCGGTCGACAGCCGCTCGTCATCATCAAAGCCGAGCGCTTGCTGATGGCATGTGGAGCACGACACAGTGTCGTTCACGCTAAGCGCGCGATCATAGAACAATACGCGCCCGACGGTTGCGATGGCGTCGTTCACCGGATCATTGGCAGGGGAATTGTCCAGCGCATCGACCGTGTCGTCGTAATAGTCTGGAACAGAGGGATTGGCGTAGTTGTCGAGGTTCGCCAGATCGAGAAAGAGAAATTGCTGGACGATCGCATTGGCGGCGGTGGTCGGATCGGATGGTGTGGGCGTCGGAGTTGGCGTCACCGAGACGGTGGTGGTTGCCGGTCCGCTATCTTCACCGCCGCATGCCGATAGAGAAAGAACTGCCGAAATCGCGATGGCATTTGCGGCGCAAAGATTGATCGATTTTGTGTTCAAGGCCTGACCCTCTTCCCGTGTGAACCGAAGACAGGATTAGGGAGTCGGCGATTGTATCGCAGATTAACAAGCGGTTCGATAATGCCTTGCAAGACAAACCGTTACACGTTGCGACAATTCGCAGCGAGAGAGTTACAGCAGCGGCGCGCCGTCGTCTGACTGGAATTTCAGCGCTTCGACGACTTGCACGTCGAGTTCGCCGATCGCTTTCTGGAAGGCTGCCATATGCGGCGTTTGGAAATGATAGACGAGCGCCGCATCATCGACCCATTTTTCGACGATATTGAGCGTCGATGGGTCAAGCACGTCAACCGAATAAGCGTATTCGATGCACCCTTCTTCCTTGCGTGAAGCCTCGATCATGGCTGTGAACGCTGCACGTCCAGCTTCGAGGGCGCCTTCGCCTAGCTTCGCTTTAGCCAGCACAATCAGCATGGTGATCCTCTCCCTTCAGAACGAATATTTGTAGACCCGCGAGACGTCTCCGCCCCATTCGCCGTGATAGGCGTCGAGCAGGCGCTGGGCCGGGACTTTTCCGGTTGCGACGATTTCCTCGAGCGTTTCGAGGTAGCCGGTCTCGTTGTCGCCGCTGGCATTGAGCTTGCCGCGCGCAGATAGGCCGGCATGCGCAATCTTGAGAACCTCCCTGCCGAGATCCTGCATCGTGCCAGCGCCACCGGGCAGCTTCGTGCCTAGCGCCAGTCTGGGCACTTCGCTGCGCAGCCGTTCACGCTCTTCCATCGACCAATCCTTGACCAGATCCCAAGCGGCATCGAGTGCGCCTTGGTCGTAGAGCAGGCCCACCCACAGAGCCGGCAGCGCGCAGATTCGGCTCCACGCACCGCCATCCGCGCCGCGCATCTCGAGGAAGCTCTTGAGGCGAACCTCGGGGAAAGCGGTCGAAAGGTGATCCCACCAATCGCTCGGCGTCGGGCGCTCGCCCGGCAGCACTTCAAGCTGGCCGTTGAGGAAATCGCGGAAGCTCAGGCCCGCCGCATCGATGTATTTCCCGTCGCGGAAGACGAAGTACATCGGCACGTCGAGCATGTAATCGGCCCAGCGTTCATAGCCGAAGCCGTCCTCGAACACGAAGGGCAGCATTCCCGTGCGGTGCGGGTCGGTGTCGGACCAGATGTGCGAACGGTAGGAGAGATAACCGTTGGGCTTGCCTTCGGTGAAGGGCGAATTGGCGAACAGAGCGGTTGCAAGCGGCTGCAGCGCCAGGCCGACGCGGAATTTCTGCACCATGTCGGCTTCGGACGAATAGTCGAGATTGACCTGGATCGTGCAGGTTCGCAGCATCATGTCGAGGCCGAGATTGCCGACCCGCGGCATGTGCCGCATCATGATCTCATAGCGGCCCTTGGGCATCACCGGCAGTTCTGCGCGGGTCTTGTCGGGCCACATGCCAAGGCCGAGATAACCGACGCCGCATTGCTCGCCGACCTTTTTCACCTGCGCAAGATGCCGCCCTGTTTCGTTGCAGGTTTCGTGCAGGCTATCGAGCGGCGCACCTGACAGTTCGAGCTGGCCTGCCGGTTCGAGGCTTATGGCTCCATCTTCGCCCTTGAGCGCGATGACATTGCCGTTCTCCTCGACCGGCTCCCACCCGAATTCGGTGAGTTCGCTAAGAAGGTCGCGGATGCCGCAGGGCTCGTCATAAGAAGGCGCGCGGCGATCTTCGTGCTTGTAGACGAGCTTTTCGTGCTCGGTGCCGATGCGCCATTCGGACTTCGGCTTCTCGCCCGACATCATCGGAGCGATCAGTTGCTCGATCCCCTCGATGATCGGCTCTGGCAATCCGGATGCTTCGCGCGTGCTCATTAGGGCAGGCCCCCTTCCTCTCGTCTCGGTTGCCCTACGAAACCGATTCCGGTGTGGGAAGCGCAATTTCGATTTTGTCGACCCAAGTCATTCTTGGCTCGACCAATCGCCCGATTCTGCCATCCATACCGAAAGCGCAGCGATTGCAGCGGTTTCACCGCGCAAAATGCGAGGACCGAGAGTGATTGCCCGGGCCTGAGGATGAGCGCGGATGGCTTCGCGCTCGGCATCGTCGAACCCGCCTTCGGGACCGATGAAGAGCGCGCCAGGGCCGGTATTGGCGGCAAACACCGATGCGGCCGGCGCCCCTCCCAGTTCGTCGGCGAAGAACAATGCGCGGTTCTGCGGCCAATCGCGCAGCAACGCTTCAAGTTTCAGCGGCGCAGCCAGTTGCGGCAGCGCTGTGCGGGCGCATTGCTCAGCGGCCTCGGTCGTGATGGTGCGCGCACGATCGAGATTGAGTTTATCGGCAACGCAGCGTCGGGTGATGAGCGGCTGGATGCGGTCAACGCCCAGTTCGGTTGCCTTTTCAAGAACCAGGTCGAAACGGTCCTTTTTTAGCAGGGCAGGGCAGAGCCAGAAATTGGGGACTTCCTCTCGTTCTCGCAGCCGGTCGACCACTTCGAGCGTCACTGAACGTTTGCCCGGCTCGATGACTCGCGCCGCCCATTCTCCGGTCTTATCATCGCACAGAACCACCGCATCGCCGGCGGACACGCGCATGACGCGACCAAGATAGTGGGCCGCATTGCCTTCGATTTCGACATTCGCGCCCTCAGCGAGCAATTGCTCGACGAACAGGCGTGGTGCGCTCCTTGGCGGCCAGGCGGGTGTGGCGGGCATGGCTTTGCACTAGGCGCGCTCGCCGCTAGGGAGCAAGTCATGACCGCACGTATCGCCCAGTATTACATTGCCGCCGTATTCCTCGGCCTCGGCGGATGGGCGCTGTTTTTTCCCGCCAGCGTTATCGAACTGGCGATCACCGAGCCTTATCGCGAGAACACATATCTGATGCGGTTCGCGATGGCCTGCTTCGGGGCGCAAGCCGTAATGTTCGGAATCATGGCGCTTGTGGTGACCTGGTCGTCGCGGGCATTCGCCGTGTTTGCGGTCGTCTTGATCCCGTTCTTCTGGTTCAATTATCACTTCCATTACGTTGAGCCGGTGCTGACCTCGATCGGCATGCTCGATTTTGCGGGCAATCTCACGATGTTCGTCGCTTGCTTCGTCGGCTGGCGGGCGAGGCGAGCTGCGGAACGGGCGGCATGACCGACCAGGTTGTTCCCGATAGCGAGCATCGCGGCTTGGTCGAGCGCCTGCCGCAATTGCCCCGCGATCTCGCGCAGCTGGCGCGGTTCGATCGCCCGATCGGCTGGTGGCTGCTGTTCTGGCCCTGCGTCTTTGGGGTTTGGTTGACCGGAGCCGGGTTCCAATGGGTGCTGCTTGGCTGGTTTTTGCTGGGAGCCATAGCCATGCGCGGGGCAGGGTGCGTCTACAACGATATTGTCGATGCTGGCCTCGACGCCAAGGTTGCTCGTACGGCCGCCCGTCCCGTGGCAAGCGGACGGGTATCCAAGAAGTTCGCATGGGGCTGGCTGATCTTCTTGTGCCTGATTGGTTTGATCGTGCTGCTGCAATTGCGCTGGGAAGCCCAACTGGTCGCACTCGCGAGCCTCGCGCTGGTCGCCGCCTATCCGTTCATGAAGCGGATCACGTGGTGGCCGCAGGCGTGGCTCGGTATGGTCTTCAACTGGGGGCTGCTGGTCGGCTGGACCGAACTGCGGTTCGACAATTGGGACGCGCTTGCGGCGATCTATGCCGGGTGCATAGCCTGGGTGATCGGATACGACACGATCTACGCTCTACAGGACCGAGAGGATGATGCGCTGGTCGGCGTAAAGTCTTCCGCACTCAGGATGGGAGGCAAGGTTCAGGTTGGTGTCGCCGGATTCTATGCCGCGACAATCGGGCTGTGGGCGCTGGGCTTCTGGCTCTATCGCGAGGACTGGGTGGCCTTGCTTGCGCTGCTGCCTGTCGCGCTGCATCTGCTTTGGCAGGTCGCAACTCTTGATCCTGATGACCCTGACAATCCGCTAGCGCGCTTCCGCTCCAACCGCTGGGCCGGGGCGCTGATGGCGCTGGCCTGCTTCGTGATCGGAAACGCCTGATGTGCAATCTCTACCGCATGACCAAAAACAAGGACGAGGTCGCCAAGTGGTTCGATGCGATCGAAGCGTTGGGCGGGGCGAATTTCGGTGACGAAGTCTATCCGGGGTATCCCGGTCTGGTTGTCGCCGGCGGCGAACTTCGGAAAATGACCTGGGGCTTCCCGCTGGTGATGAAGGGCAAGAATGGCCAGCCTTTGAAACCCAAGCCGGTCAACAACGCCCGCACCAACAAGCTTGATAGTTTCTTCTGGCGCTATTCCTTCGAGGAGCGCCGATGCCTGATTCCGGTGAGCGCATGGGCCGAGGCGCAGGGTGCGAAGGGGAGCAAGACCCGCACATGGCTCTCGCTCCCGGACGCCGAGCTGTTTGCCGCAGCAGGCGTCTGGCGGCAATCAGACGAATTCGGCGATTGCTATTCAATGGTCATGACCGACAGCAAGGGTTCGGCAGCCGGGGACGTCCATTCGCGTATGCCGGTGCTGCTTCGGCGCGAGGACTATCACGGCTGGATCTCCGGATCGCCCGATGATGCAATTGCCCTGTGCCAGGCGTGGAGGGGCGAAATCAGGATCGATCGCACCGACCAACCGTGGACGCGCGGTGCGGTTAGCCAAAAGAGCTTGCTTTGATGCGCTTTGCCGCCGCTTTCGAAAATCGGCTCACGCAGGATCGGTTCGTTCATGCTTTTTCTCCCGAATAGCTGACGACTTCGAATTCGATCCCGTCCCAGTCGAAAAAGTAGAACCGTTTGCCAGGATCATAGTCGTCATGCCCGAACGGTTTGAGACCGGCTCCGACGACCACATCTTCAGCTGCCTTCAGATCGTCCACCAGCAGGCCGACATGGTTTAGCGGCTGGCCCTTGGCATAGTCGCCAGTCACATGGTCACCGGTGTAGAGTGCAAGATAGCCGGCGCCATTCCCGGGCTCGCCGACATGGATGGTCTTCCCGCCAAGCTTGGAGTCTCCGCGCCAGCGTTCTTCCCAGCCGCAAAGCTGCTTGAACAATTCAGCGCTGCGCTCCGGTCGAGTGACCGACAGGTTGGCGTGTTCGAGACGTCCTGTGGACATGGTGTTGCTCCTTCAATTGCTATTCGTTTGGCGATCCGCGCAGCCCCACTTGGAGAGGAGAGTTGGGGAACGATCGAGGCAATCGCGAATCGCCTATTTGCCAAACATGCAACCTCAACCTAAGTTGAGGTCAAGGAATAGATTCGAAGGGAGAAGTCATGGCTCGCGCAATCAGCAAGAATGACCTTGTCCCCATCGGTGAAATGGCAAGGCGCACCGGCGTCTCGGTCTCGGCGATCCGGTTTTACGAGAACAAGAACCTGATCGAGCCGGTGCGAACCAGCGGCAACCAGCGGCGATTCCTGCGCTCCGACATTCGCCGGGTCAGCTTTATCCTGATTGCCCAGCAACTGGGGCTGTCACTTGGCGAGATTCGAGAGGAGCTGGCCAAGCTACCCTATGGCCGCACGCCCACGGCACGCGACTGGCGCAAGATCAGCGCTTCGATCCGATCGCACCTGGACGAAAAGATTGCCCAGCTCGAGCGAACCCGCGACCGGCTCGATGGCTGCATCGGGTGCGGGTGCCTAAGCTTGAAGACATGTGCAATCTACAACCCGGACGACAGGCTTGGCGCGGAAGGTGCCGGGCCGCGACAAATCCTTCAGCCTTAGGTCTCCGGACCGAGTTCCGGGTCGAGATCGCGCGGGCGAGCGAAATGGACGAGTTCGCCGACATATTTCTTGAGCTCGCTCCACGCATCGATATCGCATTCGAGCACAGCATAGGTGGCGGTTGGAAACTTCACCGTTGCTTCGCGAAACAGGTCGTTTTCCTTGCTCGGCGAAACCAGCTCAAGTAGCACATCCTGCAGCCCTGGATTGTGGCCTGCAACCAACACCGCTTCGTGGTCGCCGCCATGGGCTTCGACGGTTTCGAGGATTGTTTCCGCGCTTGCGAGATACAACCTCTGGTCAAACACCGGGTCGAATTGCGGTAATCCGTCCTCGACTGTGAGCTTTACGCGCTCTGCCGGGCTCGCGATCAAGGCGTCCCATTTGATCCCGTGTTCTGCGATGTGCTTGCCGATGAGCACCGCGCCTTTGCGTCCGCGACCGTTTAGACCCCGGTCGAAGTCTCGTTGGGCCGTATCGTCCCAGTCGGACTTGGCATGCCGCAACAGCCCGAGGATCTTCATGACCCGTCCTTACTCCTTTTGGATCCCGACACGCAGCGCCTAACAGCACGGTTTGCTGCCTCCTGTAAAGCAAATGCGGCAGCCTCGTGACGCGATCTGGGGATGCGTTCACAAGACTGCCGCGCAGCCGGGGCGAGGAGTGCCCCGACTGTGGCTGATGGTTGGGATCAGAGCAGACCGGCTTCGACGCCAGCAAACGGTCCACCGAGCGAAGCGAGGGCGGCGAACAAGGCCATGACCGTTACCGACAGGCGCTCCGCAACCGAGCCTGGCAGGCGGGGCAGGGTGAGTGGACGGGCGTTCTTGCGAAACTCTTCCTTGTAGCGCGGGTGCTCGGTACCCATCCACCGGTCCCACCAAGTGAAGTAGAAACCGTAGTTGTGGCGGTCGGAATGGTGGAGGTCGTGGTGCGTTGTGGTCGCGATCCAGTCGAGCCAGGGATTGTCGACCCAGCCGGCGGGGAACAGCTCATGCCCGGCATGACCCATCACATTGCGGATGATCATGTGCCACAGGAAAAGGAACAGTGCGAAGCCGGCATAGGCGATCCCGAGCATGCTGGTCGCAAGCAGGAAAAGCGGCACGAAGGCGGCTTCGAACGCGGCTTCCCAGGCCGAGAAGCTATAGGCCGTCCATGGTGTCGGCGTGCGCGATTTGTGGTGATGCAAGTGGGTGGCACGGAACAACCGCTTCGTATGCATCGCGCGATGGATCCAATAAAAATAGGCATCGTGAAGAACCACGATCAGCGCGAACTGCCACAGGACGGTGACGAGCGGGGCGTTTTCCAGCTCCAGCTCGATGAATCCGGCTTCCGTACCAATCAGGGTTGCAAGCGTGGTTACGAAGAACACCAGCACCGTGCGCAAGGACGACAGGAATTCGCGGCGATAATCCGACGCCTTGGCCGACTTATCCTGGATCTTCCGCTCGTTTGCCCATTGGCGAAACGCGAGCAGGAAGGCAGTCAGGACGCCCGCCGCGATCAGGTAACGACCGAGATCGAAATACAGGACATTGAAGAAATGCTCGCCGACTTTCTCGGCCGCATATGCGAGGGTGGGGTTGGAAATCAGGTCGGTCACAATGCTCTCCATCGGTTTGACGAGAACAGGGATGACCGATTGCGTCGAACAAAGCTCCGCAACCGCGAAAAATGCTGATCAGTTTCGGAATCGCACGACGTTTTTCAGTTTTGAACAGCCGGTTGTGTAGAAATTTCAGTTACTTCGTCACTTCCAATGGCTTCGCGTCGGAATTCGCTGGGAGTGGTTCCAGTCTCCGTCTTGAAAGCCCGATTGAAAGTTGGAAGCGAATTGTAGCCCAGATCCATTGCGATCGTGAGCACAGGCAAATCCACCGCACCACGATCTGCAAGCTTCTCGCGCGCTTCCGATATACGGTATCGGTTGAGGAAGGCCGAGAAATTGCGATGCCCCAGGCGTTGATTGATCAGGGCGCGCAACCGATGTTCCGGTGTCTCCAGATGCTCCGCGAGCATTGCGATCGTGAGGCCCGGCGTCCGGTAATATCCCGCACTCATCGATTCATTCAGCTTATCGTGCAGCACCGTTTCGGTTGGACTCAGATCGAGCTTTTGTTGCTGGTCGATGGCGGAGTCCTCGGCCGACTCGACCAGCAATTCGGGGTCGGTGCGCAGCAGGGCAAGGCCGGAAAAAAGGATCAGGATGAAGATAAGCAGCGTATTGATCAGGTATGCGAAGGGAGAGTCTCCTTCTGTATCGCTGATCAATTCGTAGATCTCGAAGGTCAGAATGCCGCCCGCCTGGGCCGCCACCAGCAAGGGTAGCCAGAGCCGGATGACCCGGCGTTGTTCGATCAGATCGTCATCGCGATCGGTCAAGGCGACGCGAACCAGATCGACAATGAGAGCGAGCCCGGCAAGATGGAGGATGTAGAATCCAAGGGTCCAGACCGGTGCGATGAAGTTGGCGATTGCCCATCCGACCACAAAGATGGCTGCCACGATAATCACGATTCGCTGTTCCGGTTCGCGTTCGAACAGGTTGCGCGCGAACAGCCACAGCCAGAACGGCACAGAAATTGATATCGCATCCACCACCGGATCGAGTGGTCCGGTGGGAGCCATCAACGGAGTTGAATTGAGCAGATAGCCGGTGGCCCCGACGATCATCCCTGAAATCGGGATCAGGATCTTCCTCCGCACTTCACCAGCCACGAGCAGCGCGAGCAACAGCAGACCCGCTCCGATCGCGATAAGCCGAACAGAATAGTCGATGCTTTCGATCATTGCGGCGAATGTGCCTCGTCAGATGCGTTCTGGCTAGTGACTTGATCGGGACCGATAAGCCCTTGGCCGATCCGCTCCAGCGCCTCGTCCAGAGTGACACGCCGGATCGCCGTCCCCCCGGGGAAAGCGCTGAGTAGTCGACTGGGAAAGGCCGCTGAGAGAACGACGAAATGGCCGTGATCGTCCTTGTTGCGGATCAAGCGGCCAAATGCCTGCGCCAGCCTCGCGCGGATAATCTTGTCGTCATAAAGGCTGCCCGAGCCCGACGCAGCGCGGCGCGCCTTATGAAGAATATCGGGCCGAGGCCACGGCACCGCCTCGAGCACCACGCAGCGCAGCGATCGGCCCGGCACATCCACGCCATCGCGTAACGCATCGGTTCCAAGCAGGCTGGCGCGCTGATCGTCTCGGAAGATATCGACCAGTGTGCCGGTGTCGATCGGATCGACGTGCTGGGCGAAAAGCGGCAGGCCGTCGCGTGCCAAGCGGTCGGCAATTCGGCCATGGACTGCCCGCATTCTGCGGATCGCGGTAAACAGACCCAGAACGCCGCCCTCGGACGCTTCGATCAGCCGTGCGTAGGCTCCTGCCAGCCCCGGCAGGTCACCCTTCTTGATGTCGGTGACGATCAGCACTTCGGCACGACTGGCATAGTCGAACGGACTCTCGGCCATCGACAGCAATGGCTGGGTCTCGACATGCGCCGCCCCTGATCGGGAAATTGCGCTTTCCCAAGGATCGCCGGCCTCGATCCGGTCGGTCAGCGTCGCGCTGGTTAGCATCACGCCGTGCGCGGGTTCGAGCACCGCCTTGGCGAATGGTTTCATCGGATCGAGCCAGCGGCGGTGGACTCCGACGTCGAACTCGCGCGCATCCGAGCGGTCGACCGCGAGCCAATCGACAAATTCAGGATCGGCTGGACCTCCAAGTCGTTCGAGCAGCGCTTCCCACGCTGCCAACAGGTCCATTCTCCAACCCAATGAGTGCCGCGCCCCCTCGATCCGTGCACGACCCTGACCGTCGAGCCAATCTGGCGGTTCGGCCAAGATCGCTTCCAGCCGACCGCCCAGCTTCATCAGCGGCGCGCGTATGGCGGCGAGCGCTTCGGCGGCCGCTCCGGCGGCTTCTATGACGTCACCCGGTAAGCCAGAAGCTTCGGTCTCGATCCCGTAGCCGGCTTCCTGGCCGCCGCTTTCATCGCGGGCATAGGTTGCCGCGCGGACTGCGAACAACAATTGTTCGACCGGGCCAGACGGTTCGCCTTCGTTCAAACGCTGCAGCCAACCTTCGCCGGGCAGCGCCTGACCCGCTTCGCAGGCCGCCTCGATCGCTTCGCCTCCCTCGGCGTCGTAGCTGGCAATATCGGCGAGCCGCGCAGCCAAGCCGCGCCTGCGTCCTCGATTCTTGCGCTCCGGTCCAATGATCCAGCGGCGCAATTCGATCGCCTCCTGTCCCGAGAGCGTCGCTGCAAAAGTGCTGTCGGCGGCTTCGAAAACGTGATGTCCCTCATCGAAGATGACCCGGGTCGGGCGCTGTGCATGGTCGCGACCCCGTGCCGCATTGACCATCACCAAAGCGTGATTGGCAATCACGAGATCGGCTTGCGCGCTGTCCCGTCCGGCGCGTTCGATGAAGCATCTCCGGTAATGCGGACACCCAGCGTAGATGCACTCGCCCCGCTGATCGGTGAGCGCGGCGATCCCGCGCTTGCGGAACAAGGTTCCAAGCCAACCGGGCAGGTCGCCGCCGACCATGTCCCCATCGCGGGTGAACGCGGCCCAGCGTGCGATCAATTGCGCCAGTATCGCCGGGCGTCCTGCAAACCCGCCTTGCAGCGCATCTTCGAGGTTAAGCAGGCACAGGTAGTTCTCGCGCCCTTTGCGCACAACGACCGGAGGAGCGCCATCGGGGCGTTTGGGCGGCCATGCTCGGCGGCTTTCGGCGCGCAATTGTCGCTGGAGGTTCTTGGTGAAGGTCGAGACCCAGACTGTTCCTCCGCTTGCGCTCGCCCACAGCGAGGATGGCGCAAGGTAGCCCAGCGTCTTCCCGATCCCGGTGCCGGCTTGCGCGAGGGCAATGTGCGGCAGGTCACGCTTGTCTCTCGGCGCAAAGATTCGAGCAGCGTGACTGGCATAGCTGCGCTGACCTTCGCGTTGTTCAGCCCCTTCGCCGG
The DNA here is from genome assembly GCA_964550495.1 of uncultured Porphyrobacter sp. Classification (GTDB taxonomy): domain Bacteria; phylum Pseudomonadota; class Alphaproteobacteria; order Sphingomonadales; family Sphingomonadaceae; genus Erythrobacter. The sequence goes on from CAZJZO010000005.1 coordinate 46,227, forward strand.
TCAGGTGATCGAGCTGCGCAAGCACTTCGGTTTCCGGCAATGTGACTTGGCGCGGTGCTCCGCGTTCTGGCGCCTCTTCCCACTCGGGGAGGGTTGAAAACAGCCACTTTTCTGCTCGTTCGGGGCGGGCGACATGTGGCTTGAGGACTTGGGTCCATGGCCAACGCAGCCGCTCGAGCGACTGAAGCGTGCTCCACGCGCCTTGCCGTTCGAACCATTCGGGATCCTCACACGCAGCGATCAACGCGCTAGCTGCCAATTGCAGGAATGCCGGGACGCCTTCGTCGCCTTCGGGCTCCGCAATCTCCAATGCCTGAGCCAGCCCGCGCGGGGTCGGCACGCAGAACCGGGCCGGGTGGACGAACGCAAACAGTTCCAGCAGATCGAGCCCGGAAAGGTCCGGATAACCCAGCCGGCTGGCGACCAGCGGGGCGTTGATGAGCAGCACCGGCGTATCCGAGGCGGCCATGATCGCATCGCCCTTCGACACCGCGCCGGTTTCGGCATTGGGCAATCGGAGCCAGTTGCCACCGTGGCTGGCATGCAATGCCGGCAAGGGGAGAGGCATGGCAGAAGTCACCGGGAAAGAGATGCGGGAGCGCGGACCAATTGTAAACGCGAGGATGCGACATTTGCGCCGTCTTCACAATCAGGAGGTGTTATGCGCGCTCTCGCTTCTGCCGCCCCATTGACGATTCCGCAGTCAATTTCTCCGTCGGTCGCGTTCAAGCCCTTGGCGCTGGGTGGAGCGCCAATCCAATCTTAACCCCGCTTCGCTATTGCCAAGTGCAATCAAACGCTTGGAAATGTATGCCATGAGTTTCGGACGCAAAGGCTTGAAGCAGTCGACTGCGGGGCAGAACATGCGCTCTGTAGGTGGCTTTGGCGCGGCGTCTGCACAAGCTGCTGGCCAGGCGGACCCCTACGCCGAGCAGCGCGAAGCCTTTCTGGCCGAAGAGCGAGCCCGACGCGAGAGCACCGCGACGTCACCGGCAAACGACTTCATGGATCGTTCGGTCGCAACCGAGCCGAAAGCGTTTGTCTCAAGCTATTCGCGCGAGCGGACTGGCTTGAGAGCTCAAGTCGAGGACTGGACCGATCGCACCTACGGATTGCCGCACCAGCGCAAGGTCATGATGGCGTATTTTCTGTTCTTCATGCTTGCTCCCCTGTCGATGCACCGGTTTTATTGTGGTGAATTCACAAAGGGGATGGCGCAGGTCGGCCTGCTCGCCGGGGGCCTGATCTTCATGGTGATCTTCCCACCGGTCGGATTGGCCATGCTCGCCTTCCGCGGATTCTGGGTGTTGTTCGATTTCCTGATGATTCCCGGGATGATGCAGCGGTTCAAGGATCGGAGCGGTACGGGCCGCTCGGTGATGGTTTAGCGCAGCCCGGAGCACGTGAACCCAACGTAAACCCTTGCGTGAGATACTCGCCCGATTGATCCAGTCGAGGAGAGCAACATGCGCGCACCGATCGCTATCGCTGCCATCGCATCACTGTTTGCGGCGCCAGTCGCATTTGCACAGGCGAGCCCGCAAACCGTCGTGCAGCGAAACGTCGACGCTTACCGCGCCGGTGATCTCGAGCGATTTGTATCGACCTTCGCCCATGATGCGACAGTCGTCGTCAATGGCGAAGAAATCCAGGGTCACTCGCGGATCCATGCCTTCTATCGCTCAAGCTTCGCAGACGGTCCGAATACGATCCGGATCACCGAAAGCGAAATGCGCGAAGGCCGCATCCTCCTGACCATCGCATACGATTTCGGCGATGGCGTCGAAAGATGTTGCTCCTACCACGAATATGTCGTGGTCGACGGCAAGATTGTCTGGCACGAGGCCATCGTCTGACTGACGCGACCGAATTGTTGCGGTTGGCTGACGAAGTGATTCTCAACCTCTACGTCGAAATGGCCGAATAGGCTTCCAAGGGCGGAGCATCGCATGCGCGAGGCCGCCCTTGGTCTCGCCAGAATCTAGAAGCTCTTCTGAACTCCCACCGTGAAAGTGAAATCCGTCGGCATTTGCGGGCCGTTCAGGTTTTGCAACAGCGGCAAACCGCCTTCGACCCCAAGCCGCCAGCCTCGCAATGCGCCATCGGTGACCGCGAAGTTCAGTCCGGCAAAGGCGGTTACGGTTTCGCCGCCCTGAAAGTCAGGGTTGGCAGTCTGCACGGGGCCTGCAATCTGCGGGTCGATCCCGTCGATCCGGCCAATGGTTTCGGCCTGCAAACGGCCGGATATCGCCACGGCAGGCGTCAGTGCGGCTTGACCCCATAACGTTGCCATCGCCTTGTTGCCAAAGGAATATCCCTGATCGTTGTCGCCCAGCCTGACGGTGCCTTTGATCTGTGCCCCCCAGCCGAACCGGTCGTTCTGATCGCGGTAGGTAATCCCGGGCTCGAGATCCCACGTGCCACTGCCGATCTGCATCGGGTAGGGCGTGCGCACTGTCGGAGTTCCGCCCATCGGCGTGAGGATCTGGGCTTCCTCGGTAATCGTCCCGGTCGGAATCGAAACGCTGGCGTTGATATGGACGGTGTCAGTCAGGCCGATCAGCGCTGACACCTTGGTATCGCCAAGGTCGGCCGTTCGGGTGCGGAACGTGCCGAGCTGGTTGGTTCCCATGCCACCCTGGAACGTGATGTGGTCCATTTCCTTGGTGATGTAATTGCCCATCACCATCAGCGTGATCTGGTCGGACAAGCCGTACATGATGCCAGCCATATGCATGTCCATGCGCATCGAGGTGGGGACGATGCGCAGGGTTGGCGGTTGGCCGGGCGCGCCGAAGAAGCGGTTGGGAACGCTGGTGACGACCTGTTCGGGCGTCACGTCATCGTTGCCGATCTGGATGCCCGCCATATCCATATGCATGAAGCGATAGCTGACCATCCACTCGCCCTTGCCGTGGCGGTGGTCTCCCATCACCCCGATAGGCGCGTGGTCGAGTGCATTGACGCCGCCGGGCGAGCCTTCGTGGTCTTCGTCGGCGAGTGCAGGTGTGGCACCGAGTATGGCGCCGGCGAGGGCGAGCAGGCTGCCCGCCTTGAAAAGCGATTTCATTGAATACTCCTGATGATCTGAATTGAAGGGAATTCAGGTCAGGAATGGCGGTCCGGTGGCGTCGTATGCCGGGTATGGAGGACGTGTGGCGAGCACACGGACCGGCGCAGGTTCAGGAAGAACGCGCAGCGTGGTGATGTCCGCGATGAGCACTGGCTCGGGCGGCAATGTCGGTCCACAGGCCGAACAGCACGGATTGGCGGCGGGCGCATCGCCATGACCGGAATGATCCGATCCCGCCTCATGGCCGTGATGGGCGTGGCCAGCGGACTCTATCGCTTGGGCTGCACTGGCCGGATCGATGCAGCAAGGTGCGCCCAGCACGGTCCGCAGGCCGATTGCGACCAGCAGCACGAACATCATAAGGGCGCGCGATTTGCGATACATTATTACATGCCTTAGCCTCCTGAATGACTGTCGCAAGATGTTGTTCCGCAACACGCGCCTTCATTCGCGCTTGCAACATTGCGAGCCTTCCATAAAAGCCGCCGCATTATGAGCATGGAAGATCTGATCGCCGCCGCACGCGTCAACAAGGCCTGGCCGTTCCAGGAGGCTCAGCGCCTGCTCAAACGCTATCCCGATGGCGCCAAGCCCGACGGTTCTCCGATCCTGTTCGAAACCGGCTACGGTCCCAGCGGGCTGCCGCATATCGGCACTTTCCAGGAAGTGCTGCGCACAACGCTGGTTCGGCGTGCGTTCGAAGCGCTCATCGGCGCGAAGCCCGAAGACGGCAAGACCCGCTTGGTAGCCTTCAGCGACGATATGGACGGGCTGCGCAAAGTGCCCGACAACATACCCAATCCGGATTTGCTTGAGCAGCACCTGCACAAGCCACTCTCGCGCATTCCCGATCCCTTCGAAGCCGGGCATGAGAGCTATGCAGCGCACAACAATGCGATGTTGCGCGCCTTTCTCGACCGGTTCGGGTTCGACTATGAATTCGTCGCTTCGAACGACATGTACAATTCGGGCCGGTTCGACGAGGCGCTGCGCCAAGTGCTGCGCAAGAACCAGGATATTCTCGACATCATGCTCCCGACCCTGCGCGAGGAACGGCGCCAGACCTACTCGCCGATCCTGCCGATCAGCCCGATCACCGGGCGCGTGCTGCAGGTGCCGGTAGAGGTGGTAGATGCCGAACAAGGGACGGTGCGCTTCACGGACGAGGACGGAAGCGAAGTCGAGCAATCGGCATTGGGCGGGATGTCCAAGCTGCAATGGAAAGTCGACTGGGCGATGCGCTGGTATGCGCTCGGGGTCGATTACGAGATGTACGGCAAGGATCTGACCGATAGCGGGGTGCAGTCGGGCCGGATCGTAAAGGCGCTCGGCGGGCGCAAGCCCGAGGGCCTGATCTATGAAATGTTCCTCGACGAGAATGGCGAAAAGATCTCGAAGTCCAAGGGCAACGGCCTCTCGATCGAGGAATGGCTGACCTATGGTAGCGAAGAGAGTCTTGGCTTCTACATCTTCCCCAATCCCAAGAGCGCCAAGCAGCTGCATGTCGGGGTGATCCCGCGCGCGGTCGACGATTACTGGCAATTCCGGGAGCGCATTCCCGAACAGCCGCTCGACAAGCAGCTCGGCAATCCCGTGTGGCATCTGCTGCGCGCCAATGGTGGGTTCGAGTCCGTGGAAGCTCCCGGCGCGGGTGAGACGCTGCCGGTGACCTATGGTCTGTTGCTCAACCTTGCGAGCGTGCTTGGAGCCGAGGCGACACCTGAGGCGCTGACAGATTACCTGCGGACCTATCTTGGTGATGTGGAGATGCGGCCCGAGCTCGAACGGCTAATCGAGAGCGCGATCAACTATACTCGCGACTACATTGTGCCGACTCTCGACAAGCGCAGGCCAGAGGCGAACGAGGCCGAAGCCTTGCGCTCGCTCGATGCGGCGTTGGCGGAAGTACCGGCGGATATGGTGGCGGCAGATTTGCAGACCATCGTCTATGAAATCGGCAAGCGCGAGGAGTTCGGTTTCGAAAGCCTGCGCGACTGGTTCAAGGCGCTCTACCAAACTCTGCTCGGCAGCGATCAGGGGCCGCGCATGGGCAGCTTCATCGCGCTTTACGGGGTCGAGAACAGCCGCAAGCTGATAGCCGACGCCTTGGCGCGCTGATCAAAGCGCCAGCCTTTCCGCTATTTCCAGCGTCGGGTCCGGTACCATTTCGTGATGACGTATTTGGAGCCTTTCACCACCGGCGTGCCCGCATGCATCGTATTCTCGTTCGGGTGCCCGTCGGGTGTCGCGTTGTTCCATACCAACAGCACTCCCGGCTTGGGCTCGATATTGATGCCAAGCTCGGTGAAGTGAGTACCCCCACCCTCTTCGACTGAATTGAGATAGGCCATCGCTGTCCAGCTGCGCTGGCCGCCGCGCTTTCGCTCAAGCTTCCAGTAATTCTCGCTCGTATAGAACCAGTCATTGTGCGGCTTGAACTGTTGGCCCGGCAGATAGCGCTGCCCTTGGATGGCTTCACCGATAATCGGATTGACCCCCAGCAGGTCGTCGATCCTGCGAGAGATTCCCATCACGAAACTGTCTTCGCGGTCGAGATCGCCGGAATAGGACGTGCGGAAGCCGCTTTCGTACCCGATCTCGTGCAATGCGGAGGGCCGTGCCACCTGATCGATCATCAGGCATAGCCGCTGACATTCGGCTTTGCTCAGGAAATCGCCGATTGCGAACAGCTCGGCTTTGTCGGTGTCGATCTTGTACACGCCCGGGTCGGCGGCGAGGCGGGCGCGAACGCTTTCCCCAACGCGCTTCAGTCCATCCTGATCGGGTATCGTTTCGGTCTTTGCCATGGCTTCAGGCTCTACCAATTGCGGTGCGCCATGCAACTGCGAGCCACTGCGAGGGCGGCAAGCAAACAAAAACCTCCGTTGGATCGCTCCAACGGAGGTTCTGTCATCTGGCCAGAGGACGTCTTACCAGAAGAAATCGTGGATCACGTCGACCACTTCGCCGGTGTAAATATCCACCAGCACCACGTCGTCGTAATAGCGCACCCAACGATAGGGGCCGTACACGGCCGGCAGTCGATAGGCCCACGGATCGTTGATGAAGAAGCGCGGCTGGAAGAACAGGCTGTCGAGGAAGAACCCGATCCGCAACCGGCTGTAACGGTGCGCGCGGTAGGGCGCGTAATAACGGCCGAGCCTGAAGATGCTCCGGTTCGCGCGGCGATAGTTGCGCCAGCCATAGCGACGGTTGTCGCGCCAGCGCCTATCCCACCGGCGGAAATCGCGCCGGGCATCGCGGTAGCCTCTGCGATAGGCGTTCCGACCGTCACGGTACCGCCGGCCGTCGCGGTAACGCCGGCCATCGCGGTAGCCGTCGCGATAGCGACGATCGCCCCGGCGGAAATCCCGCCTGCGTTCTGATCTTACGCCGTCACGGAAGCCATCCCTGCGTGCGCGGTCGACCCTGCGATCGCTGCGGCGGTTCTGTGCCCGGTCGACGCGGCGGTTGATCTGACGCGCGCGCTGATCGAAGCGATCTCCATTGCGGCGGTTGGCACGCCTTTCAGCGCGATTTTCGAACCGGTCTCCGCGACGGTCGACCCGGCGTTCGAGCCGGTCTCCCCGGCGGTCCACGCGCCGATCAAGCCGGTCGTTGCGACGATCGACCCTGCGCTGGACGTTGCGGTTGCCAGCCCGTTCACGGGTCTGGTCGAAGCGCATGTCGCGGCGGTTGGCGCGGTTTACCTGGCGTGTATCGCGACGGTTGGCACGATTGACCTGGCGCGCATCCTGGCGATTGGCGCGGTTGGTCTGGCGCATGTCGCGGCGATCGACCCGGGCATCGGGTCGCAAACCGACACGTTCGCGGCGATTGGCGCGACGCACTTCCTGTCGGTTCTCGCGGTTGCCGCGTCGTGCTTCCTGTCGATTTTCGCGATTGGCGCGGCGGGCTCGCTGCTGATTGCCGCGATTGTTCTGGCGAGCCCGTTGGCGATTGGCGCGGCGTTCGCCGCGTCGCTGGGCGCGATCTTGCTCGGCAGCCGAAGCGCTTGCGGTTTCGGCGGCTTCTGCGCTCGATTCGCCGGATTCGGTGGGAGCAACGAGGGCCAAGGTGAGCGCCAAGGCGGATAGCGCGCTTCCCTTAAGCCATTGAGATAAATCCATGAGTGCCTCCAAGTGTTACCGCCCCACCACTCGCGGCTGATTGATACATTCTGATACAAACGAATCGTTACAGGGGATTCGCTGTCGCCAGACTTAACCGGCTGTTTAGGTGTTGGTTCATGTTATAGCGCACTTATATGAACAAGTGCTGGATGACGTTGAAAGCCTGGCTTGATCGAGCGAGCCAACGCGCGCACATGCCGCGCCATGTTCGACCAGCTTGATGACGTCCGGCAAGACCTGACCAACCGCCTGATCCGCGCAGCCAAGGATCGCAGATCGCCGATGCATACGCCTGCGGTTGTCACCAGCGATGTCGATGTCCGTGCGATGGTGCTGCGCGAATTTGACAGCTCCGAGTGGACCTTGCGATTCCATACCGACACCCGCGCGCCCAAGGTCGCGTCGATCGAGGCCGATCCGCGCATGGCGGTGCTGCTCTATGACAAGGGCGCAAAGGTCCAGATCCGAGCGCGCGGGCACGGTCGAATCCTGCGTGAGGAACAGCTGACACAGCAGGCCTGGGCGAACGGGTCGAACTTTGCACGGCGGTGCTATCTCGGTGACGGGCCTGGCACTTTGTCCGATGCGCCGACCTCGGGCTTGCCGGCGGAACTCGAAGGAATCGAACCGAGCAATGAGCAGTTGGAGCCCGCGTGGAACAACTTCGCGGTGTTGCTGGTGGAACTGCAGGAACTCGACTGGCTCTACCTCGCGCATACCGGCCATGTCAGGGCACAGTTCACGCGCGGCAGCGACGACTGGGAAGGGCGCTGGGTTTCGCCCTGACGCGTGCAGCTATGCGGCCTTGGCAGGCGAGGGCGGCGGCAGGAGCTTCACTTCCTCAAAGTCCACAATCTCGACAACATCGCCATAATCATCCCGTCTCGCAGGCTTCGCAACGTTCTCCAGAATGACAAAGCCTTCTCCGGCAAGATAGCGTGTCGCTTCGCGGACAATCCGATCGTCGCGCTCGGTTCCGCGCATCACTGCGGCGACCTGATGCAGCATCGCTTCGCGCTGACGAGGATCGAGATATGGTTGCCTGCGCGCCGTGCGCTGTTGCCCGCGAGCCTGAATGTGACGCAGCTTGGGGTCGCGGACGCGCTCGGCGAAATCCCCTCGGTGGAACAGCCCGGCCAGTGCGTCGGGCCTCGCAGAATTGGCGACGGCCCGCCATGCGCGAACCGACAGGACCGCGCTCGCGATCGCCAATGCCAGCATGACGCCAACCGGGCTCAGGAAAACCGAAAGCGCGATCTCATCCGTCATTACTGCCATTGCCCCCTTGGCTCTGCTCATGTGCGTTGAGAGGGATGGCGCAAGGATGGTTAATTCGGCGTAAAGGAAGAGGCGCCCCGCACAGAGCTTGACCGGGCGAGGCGCAAGGTCGAGGCTTGCGCAGGGCAACAAGAGAGGACGCTGATGGATCTTGGGCTGGAAGGCAAGCGGGCACTGGTGCTGGGGGCGAGCCGCGGGCTGGGCGCAGCGATCGCGCAGGAGCTGACGAGCGAAGGCGCCAAGGTGCTCGGCGTGTCGCGCAGCGGCGAAGGGCCAGGCGCCTGGCCGAGTTTCGCGCACGACCTCGCCGCCGATAGCGCTGCGGAAGCCATCGCTGCCCACGCGCAGGAGGTGCTGGGCGGGGTCGATATCCTGATCAACAATTCTGGCGGCCCGCCGCCGTCCACCGCCGAGGCGACCGACGAGAGCGCGATCCTCGCTTCGCTGCAACCGATGCTGCTGACCCTCACGAGGTTGACCCGGCTGGTGCTGCCGGGAATGCGCGAGAACGGCTTCGGACGCATACTGACGATCACCTCGGCCGGTGTGCGCGAGCCGATCCCGGGGCTGGCCTTGTCGAACACGATCCGCGCAGGTCTCCACGGCTTCATGAAGACACTGGCGCGGGAAGTCGCCCCCGACGGGATCACGGTCAACCTGCTGATGCCCGGCCAGATCGACACCGACCGCTTGCGCTCGCTCCACGCCGCCACGGCAGAGCGGATGAGCATACCGCCCGAGGCATTCCGGGCGAAAGCGGTCGAAGCAGTGCCGATCGGACGGATTGGTGAGCCGGCTGAGTTTGCAGCCGTCGCGGCGTTCCTGGTGAGCGCGCGCGCATCCTACGTGACCGGACAGGAGATCGCGGTGGATGGGGGCATGTTGAAAGGCGGATAGGCGTTTCACAGGCCGAGACATGGACCGCATGTTACACGGTACTGGAGAAGAAAAGCGGAGTTGAGTAACGGCTTGATTTGACAGTTTTGTCAGAGAGTTGATCCGGATTCCTGGCATAGTGCTTCATGTAGTGGAGCCAATGCGAATAGGAAAACGGCGAATGTCACCGGATTTGGGATCGCGGGCGGTTCAGGTCTTGGCCAGCAATCTCAGCATTTCGACGCGTTCTTTCGGCTCGAGCGGGGCGAGCAGCTCTCCCACCGCGCCGCCGACGGCCCGTTTGATCGCCACGACCAGCGCATCGCCCTCGGGTGTCAGGCTCAGCAAGCTGCTGCGCTGGTCGTCGGCGTTGGCGGACCGTGCAACAAGACCCTTTCGCTCGAGACTTGAGAACATCCGGCTCAGCTGCGCCTTGTCGCGGCCCATCATCGTCGCAATCTGCTGCATCGGCGCGGGTTGCACTTCGGCGAGCGTCATCAGGATCATCCCACCGATCGGGCCGACCTTCTCGCGATCGAACTCGGGCGCCTGGGCGTGCACGCGCGCATTCAGCCGCCGCATGAAGCGGTCGACCTGGAACGCGAATTCGAGCGGGTCTTCGCCGGCCATCGCTATTTAGTTGACTCTATCAACTATATTCATACGCTCCCTCTATCCGCGCTGGATTCGGCGCTGGCAAGTTTGAAGGGGTCTCGGGACATGACGAATGCACAAACGATAGCGTTGAAAGTGGCGGCGGTGTTGTGGGTGATCTGGGGACTGGTGCACGTGCTTGCCGGTGTGATCATCATCAGTGCCCCCGACGCGGCCGGCGCGGTGCAAGCGGTGGCCGACGCAGTGCCGAAGGAAGATCTGATGTTCGATGCGCACCCTGCCGCTTCCGCGCTCTACAACCAGCACGGCTGGAACCTCGGCTGGATCGGGGTGACGACGGTGGTGTGTGCGGTGTTCCTCTGGCGCGGGCCTGTCAGTACAAGCTGGCGAACGGCCGCTTGGGTCGCTGCACTGACGGGTGGCATGGCCGATGTGGGTTACTTCGTGTTCATGGATATCGGCGGATACGTGAACTTCATCCCCGGCGGATTGATGACTTACGTTTCCGCAAGCGCAATCTTGCTGAGCGGCTGGGTGTGGTGGAGCACGCGCGCCGCAAACGCCGCATGATCGATTGGCAGGTTACATCAGCCCGAAGAAATAGAGCCCGCCCAGCAACATCCCGATAAACAGCACCGATTTTACGGCGTTGGAGCCAGCGTTCTGCTCGCGCGCCTCACGCTTGGCCTTGTGCTTTTCGCTTTCGTAAAGGGTAATGCGCTGCATGTGCGGTGCTCCCGTTGATCGTCCGGGACTGCCATAGCGGGCGGGGTTTAAGATCGAGTTAGGCTTCGCCGCAACCTGCCGAGCGGCTGGGTCAGGTTGGCGACGCGTTCGGAAGAAACCTAACTCCAGTCGAACATCGGTGCGACCTTGGCGAGCGCGGCAAGGAATTCGTCCCGATCGGGCGTTTCGCTATCGTCGCCGAGACCAAAATAGTCGTTCCCGCCGGTCTCCTGGATCAGCAACCCGTCACGCCGGGACAGCGCGGTCACATTGCGATGATAGATCCCGTAAAGCCGGTCGGTCTGCGGCGCCATCCAGGCAATCTGCCCGCGCACGCCGAGCAATGACCGATCGTCGACGAGAGCCTTTGCACCATAGCCCGAGCAATTCACCACGACGTCGCCCGGCAGCTGCGCAAGCTCGGCGGTCGATGCGATCTCGGCCCGCTCGATCCGCCCGCCCATCGCTTGGAAATCTTCGGTCAATTGGCGGGTGTATTCGGCGATGTTGAAAGTCATGACGAGGCCGCTGCGCACACCCTGGTCGGTCGGGAACGGGTGTAATTCGCGCTCGGCCCAGGGCGGTTCAAGCCCGCGCAACCTGCGACCGATATGGAGGAAGTCGTCGCCATCGGCGGGAGCGGCAACCAGCGGAGCCTCGCGCGTTTCGGTCCGGATGTAGAAGCGCGGCGTGTATTCGACCGGATTGCCCGCGCGCCCGACATAGGTGAGGTGCCGCGCATGCGAACGCCGTGTCAGCGCCTCCCATTGGCCGGGGAAATTGG
>CAZJZO010000005.1:57811-60420 GCA_964550495.1 uncultured Porphyrobacter sp.
AGGTGCCGCGCATGCGAACGCCGTGTCAGCGCCTCCCATTGGCCGGGGAAATTGGAGGTGCCGCGCATGCGAACGCCGTGTCAGCGCCTCCCATTGGCCGGGGAAATTGGTGTCCACCGCGGAGCTGAGCGCAATTCGGCTGGCAGGCGACCACACTCCGGTCGCACGATTCGAGTTGCTTTCCATCGGCAGTTCGCGCGCGAAGATTGTGACCTTCGCGCCAGTCTCGGCGAGCGCGATTGCGGTGGTCAGTCCGATCGCGCCCGCGCCGACCACGGAGAATTTGCTGGGGCGGCTAACGGCAGCAAGTTCGCGCGCCGCCTCGGCGTAACCCCAGGCGAGCGACCAGCCCGAGCCGCCATGGCCGTAATTGTGGACGATGGTCTTGCCGCCGATGGTCTCCGCCTCAAGTCGCGGACCAGCCGGACGCAGCGGACGGGTGCAGACGGTGATCTTGATGAGGTTCTCGGGTCGCAGATCGAGCGGCTTGAGACCGGCGAAATTGCTGCTTGGAGCCGGGGGAGGGCTGTCGAGCAGACGCGGGTTTGTGCATCCGGCCAAGGCGGTGCCGAGGCCGGTTGCGATTGCGCTGCGCCGTGAAAGTGTGTGCTCGATCATTCGCCCCTCATTTCGGTCTGCGTGTCGGTGTCAGGACTCGGGTTGACTAGGAGTCAGCGCCGAGTGGTTGCGGAGGACGGTTGAGGTGTTGGCCGGCGCGGTTTTGCTAACCGGGTGGGTGGGTTTGGTTTGAGACTACGAGCAGTCTCAGTGTCGATCGCGAAACTAGCAACGAAATGCCATGACTTCCTTTTCGTGACTTTCCACATGGTAGAAGTTGACTTTGATGATCGGCTTGATCACGATATGTTCCATGGCAAAGGAAAGTACCGCTAAGGAAAAGCAGAGCGTTACCGCTAAGAAGCCGAAGAAGAAGCGTGTTATTCGCAATTTTCCCGCGCAGCCTTTTGAAGAGGCACTTGGGTTGGCCAAAGCGGTTTATGAATTTGGCGCGGGGCAGCCCGTTAGACGTGTTTCGCTCTTCGATGACATTGGAAAATCACCCGAGAGCAGCGCTAGCCGTATCTTAGTTACGTCGGCGAATAAGTACGGACTAATTAAGGGAGGCAATCAGGCAGAGATGCTTGAGTTGACTCCTGATGGCCGAAAGGCCTCCGATGATCAAATACAACAGCGCGAACGAGCAAGAGCTAGAGCTAACCTAGCAATAAAGGAAATTCCTCCTTTCAGCGCCGTCTACGACGAGTTCGAAGGTCTTAGACTCCCAGCGAAAGCGGCACTAGTCGATGCAATGAAGCAGCACGGCGTTGCTGCTGACGCTGCAGAGGAAGCTGTAGATACATTTATCGTCAACCTACGTTTTGTCGGTCTCTTAAAGACCTTATCCGGTGCAGATAGGATCATCAAAATTGATCACCTTTTGGATGATCTTCCATCACGTGCGGAGACAGATCATTTAGAATCCACAACGACTCCAATTGTTCGTGAGCGGGCGCTGATGACCTCTGGCGAAGCTCATTTCGAGAGCGTCGCATTCTATATAGCTCCGATCGGCGGAGACGATTCCGAGCATCGGAAGCATTCAGATCTTTTTCTGGGATCGATTGTTGAACCGGCGCTCGAAGAGATTGGCCTGACTGTCGTGCGAGCCGATCAAATCGACCAGCCCGGAATAATAACTAACCAAGTTATACAGTATCTATTTCAGTCGCGCCTAGTGATCGCCGATTTGTCGTATCACAACCCCAACGTTTTCTATGAGCTGGCAATTAGACATATGCTGCGCAAGCCAGTCGTTCAGATCATGCGAAAAGCTGATCCACTACCATTCGACGTCAATCAGGTTCGCACCATCAATATCGACACGACCGACATCTACAGTCTTGTCCCACAGATTGACGCGTACCGTTCTCAAGTCGCTGCTCAAGTCCGACAGGCCATTGAGAATCCAGAGGGTGTAGATAGTCCTTTAACAAAATTCCTTTCTGCTCAGCAGCCTACCTAGTCAGCTTCTTGTAAGCCAAGCGCGTAGGCCGGTCCGCCGCATCACCAAGTCTGCGTCGCTTGTCCTCCTCGTACGCCTCGAAGTTCCCCTCGAACCATTCCACGTGGCTGTTGCCCTCGAACGCCAGGATATGCGTCGCCAGCCGGTCGAGGAAGAAGCGGTCGTGCGAGATCACCACGGCACAGCCGGCGAAGTTCTCGATAGCGTCTTCGAGCGCGGCCAGGGTCTCGACGTCGAGGTCGTTGGTCGGTTCGTCGAGCAGCAGGACATTGCCGCCCTCCTTCAACATCTTGGCCATATGCACGCGGTTGCGTTCGCCGCCCGATAGCTTGCCGACATTCTTCTGCTGGTCCGGGCCCTTGAAGTTGAACGCGCCGACATAGGCGCGGGTCGACATGTCGTGGCCGTTGACCTGCATGTAATCGAGCCCGTCCGAGATCTCCTCCCAGACATTGTTGGACCCGGTCAGGTCGTCGCGCGACTGGTCGACATATCCGAGCCGCACCGTGTCGCCGATGCTGATCGAGCCGGTGTCGGGGGTTTCCTGGCCGGTGATGATCTTGAACAGGGTCGATTTGCCCGCGCC
>CAZJZO010000006.1:0-59536 GCA_964550495.1 uncultured Porphyrobacter sp.
GACGACCAGCCTCGCCAAGCCAAAAATCATCAGGGGAAGCAATCGAACGGGCGTACATCTCGTCGTACTGCTCCGAAACACAATGCGTCTCACGGATAGCTTGCGGGCGTTCAACGGCTTGGATCATTGCGAGTCTCCCTTTGTTGGTTTGATTCATACCTCGTGACCGGGTGACAGCGCTGTCAGACAAAGGTCTTACGACGTTTCGCTAACTGTGCGCACGCACAAGTGAGCGGCATTCTCTCCGCCAGAAAACGTGGGAGGGAAAACTATGTCGCAGTCCAATATGCGCGCCGGATTTCGCGTCGCTTTGCTTATGGCTACCTGCCTCACGACCAGTCCTGCACTGGCCCAAAATCAAAGCGTGGAAAGTCGGCTCGACCGGTTGGAAGCGCTGGTCGAGGGACTGATCGAACGGCTCGACGCGCAGCAAGGCAACTCCGAAGCGCAGCAGACCCAAATGCAGGCGCAACAGGAAGAAATGCGGGCGCAGGCTGCGGCGGTTCTGGCCGCGACCCAGGAACTCGAAGCGCGCCAAGCTGAGCTCGCCGAACAGATCGCCGTGCCGCGCGAGCAGGAAGACAAGGGCTTCCGCGTCGGCAAGACGACTGTCGCATACGCCGGTTACGTCAAACTCGACGCGATCAGTCAGCGGACGAGCGGCGGGCAGCTGCCCAACAACTCCATCCTGCGCGACTTTCTGATCCCCGTGGCCATCCCGGTCGGCGGCGAGGCATCCGGTTTCGACACCGATTTCAGCGCGCGGCAGACGCGTTTCATCCTCAAGACCGCGACCGATGTCGGAGCCGAGCACAAGCTCAATTCGCATATCGAGCTCGACTTCAACGTCACCGGAGGTGGCGATGAACGGATTTCCAACAGTTTCACTCCGCGCCTGCGCCAGGCATTCATCACTTACGACAACTGGTTGTTCGGGCAGGCTTGGTCGACGTTTCAGAATGTTGGTGCTTTGCCCGACAGCCTCGATTTTATCGGAGTGACGCCGGGCACAGTGTTCGACCGTCAGCCGCAGATTCGCTGGACAAAGGGCGGATTGCAGATTGCAGTCGAGCAGCCGGAAACCACGGTTACGACCAACACTGGTGCACGCTTGCTCGCCGGCGACGACCAGCTTCCCGACATTGTTGGACGCTACAACTGGAAAGGTGATTGGGGCTCGGTGTCGGCAGCCGGGATCGTCCGCCAATTGCACGTTTCAAAGGACGATCTGGGCGGGGTTGACGACTCGGCCTTTGCTTACGGCCTCAGTGTATCGGGCAAGGTCAATATCGGACCGCGCGACGACTTCCGCTTCATGGCGACCGCAGGCGACGGGTTGGGCCGCTACATCGGTCTCAACATCGTCAACGACGCCGCAATCGATGCCAACGGCAACCTCGATCCGATCTTCACCTATTCCGGCTTCGCTGCCTATCGACACTATTGGTCCGACCGCGTGCGTTCGACCATCGCAGGGTCGTACTTCAAGGCCGACAACCCGCTGTTGCTGACCACCGACCAGGTGACCGACGAAAGCTGGAATGCGCTCGCCAACATCATCTGGAATCCGGTCGACCCGCTCGATATCGGCATCGAGCTGATGTACGCCGAGCGTAGCCTTGAAGATGGTCGCAGCGGCAATCTTCAGCGCGTGCAGGTATCAACCCGCTACAACTTCTAGCCTTGCCTCTCCCAAGGCGAACGGGCGGGCTTCGGGCCGCCCGTTTCTTTTCGTGAGCTTGGCTAGATAGCGGAACTGAACTGGCGTTGCGTTCGTGCTCGATAGGGATCGAACAGCGCAGCGATCGCCCGTGCATAGGGCAGGCCTTCGGGCAGTACGTGAAGCCGCAGGCCATCGAGCCTGGCGAGACCACGTTCTATGAAAGGTCGCAGGCCAGCACCCGCCGAATGCAGCAGGCAAGGCGTCAGCGATGCTTTCGAAACGCACAGCAGGTCTTTGATGACATTTCCATGCAACCGGTCTTGAGCGGTTCGATGCTTGCCGTGATTGGCAGACAATTGCCCTTGTGAAGATATCATCCGATAGCGCCCGCTGTTCTTTTCGTTCTGCGCCAGCAATTCGGGAAACGCGCTGATCGCGGAGCTGCCAAGACCGATCACGATCTCGCTTGGATCATCGGTAAAGCCCTGGAAATTGCGCCGGAGTGCACCTGAACAGGCAGCCTTGGCGAGTGGGTCGCTAGGCCGGGCAAAGTGATCAAATCCAACCGGAACGTAGCCTTCCTGGGTGAAGTAGCGATAGCCGAAATCGGCCATTTCGAACCGCTCTCGCCTGCCTGGCAACGCGCTCGCGTCGATCATCCGTTGGCGTTTTACGATATGCGGCACGTGCGCATAGCCGAACAAGGCGACACGATCTGCGCCCAACAGCCTTGTGTACTCGAGGCTGTCCGACAGATCTTCCAACGACTGCCCTGGAAGGCCATACATCAGGTCGAAATTGAGCGACGTGACCCCGGCATCGCGCAGCCAATCAATGCTGCGACAGATCAAGGGATCGCTCTGCTCTCGGCCAATTGCAATCTGGCAGTGATAGGCGAAGGTCTGCACCCCCATACTGGCGCGAGTGACGCCGGCTTCGGCAATCGCTTCGCCCCACAAACTGGTCATCGAGCGTGGATCGAGTTCTATCGACCATTCGGTCTCGCTGAGACGAAAATTGCGGTGGATTGCGTCGACCAGCTCGATGAATTCATCCGGTTCGATCGCATTGGGGCTGCCTCCGCCAAAGGCGATGCGGCGGACATTGGCATCCACCGGCAAGAGAGTGGAAACCGTTTCTATCTCGGTATGCAGCGCCTGCAGATAGGATTCGAGCCTGGCGCGGCGTCCGGAAGCCCCAGTGTTGCACCCGCAATAAAAGCAGATCTTCTCGCAGAAAGGGATGTGGAAATAGAGCGAGATATCTCCGCTCGCTTGCTCGATTGAGTGTCGCAGGTCGCTCGGCTCGATTGGTCCGAAATCGGCAGCGGTGGGGTAGCTGGTGTATCGAGGCACCGGCGTGTCGAGCAAGTCTGGGTGATAGGGCCACATATGCAGCCTTAGAGAACTCAGGCGATCCTGAGTCTTTGTTTTAGATCAAATTGCCTTCTGCAGTTTCCAGCATGGCACGCCTTCTGGTGGCAGTCAGAGCCCGATGGCGGTGTGTCGTGGCCAAGCGGGATCGTGACGGAACCGCCCCCGCACAGTGTCATCGTCAGTGTTCTCTCCTCATCGGCAGGAACAGGCCCAACGATCATCGGCACCGCTGCGAGCAGTGCAATTGTCGAGCCATTCATGACTGTTCCTCCTCATCGATCAGAATGCGATTGGCTGCACCATCCATGTCATCGTACTGCCCGGTGCGCATCGCCCAGAAAAACGCCGCGAGGCCCAATGCACCCATCAGCAACGCGATGGGAATGAGGAATGCGAGGCCTGTCATTTTGCGCTCCCGGACAACCGGAGCGAGTTGACCACCACCACCAGTGAACTCAACGACATGGCAATGGCAGCGATGAGGGGTGTAACGTATCCGAACAGCGCCAGAGGGACTGCAAGCACGTTGTAGCCGATGGCGAATGCAAAGTTCTGTCGCACGATTTCCATGGTCCGCCTAGCGACCCGGATTGCCAGTGCGACCGGCATCAGCTTTTCACCGATGAAGACTGCGTCGGCGGCCTGCTGGCTGGCGTCGGAGGCTGTACCCGGTGCGAGCGAGGCGTGCGCAGCGGCGAGGGCGGGGCCATCGTTAAGCCCATCGCCGATCATCAGCGGTTTTCGACCCGATGACGCAAGCGCTTCGAGCGTCGCCAACTTGGCCTGGGGGCTGGCAGACGCTGTCGCCGACAGGCCAAGCTCATTCGCTACGGCCTCAACAGCTTCCTGCCTGTCACCCGAGAGGATGCTGGCGTCTATCCCCCACTCGTTCAAGGCCGCGAGGGTCTCGTGAACATCGGGACGGAGCGGGTCCGCGAACGTCAACGTGTGGCTGACTTCGCCGATCCGAAACCGGGTCGCGAGGTCGGTTGAGGTCGCTGTGGGTCGGTCGAGCGCGACTTCGATACCGTTCCAGCGGCCGGTCAGGCCTTGACCACTGACTTCTGTGACGGTGTCGATTGCTGCAGGCTCGACGCCATCTGCGCGTAGAGCGGCTGCCAGGCCTTTGCTCAGGGGGTGACGGCTGTTCTGTGCCAAGCCTAGCGCAACAGACCGGTCAATGGCGTTCAACCCACTTAAGTTCGGGCGAGGCTCGCCAACGGTCAACGTTCCAGTCTTGTCGAACAGCGCCGTATCGCATTCCGCCAGACGTTCGAGCGCGCTGCCGTCCTTCACCAGCAGACCGCGTTTCAAGAGCGCCCCCGAAGCAACCACTTGGGCGGTAGGAACGGCAAGGCCCATTGCGCAGGGACAAGTGATGATTAGGACCGCAATGGCGATCACAAGCGATTGGTGCCACCCGGCCCCGGCAATCATCCACCCGACGAAAGCCAGCGCCGCCAGCGTGTGCACCACCGGGGCATAGGCGCGGCTGGCGCGATCGGCGATCCGGACGTAGGAACTGCGCGATTGGCCCGCCTCATCCATCAACCGTGCGATCTCATCAATGGCGGTGTCGCCCGCGACCCGCGTCAGCCGCACACGGATGGGCGTGCCGAGATTGATTGCTCCGGCATGTACAGTGCTTCCGACGCCCACGGCCTGGGGAGTGCTTTCGCCGGTCAGCATCGCATTGTCGATTGCGCTTTCGCCTTGCTCGATCTCGCCATCGGCAGCGAGAGATTCACCAGCGGCCACGAGGACCAACATGCCGGGTTCGAGCTGGTCCGCTGCCAGACGCTGAGTCGATCCGTCGGGTCCGATCACGCTTGCGCTCTTGCCCATTCTTCCCAACAATGCGCCGATCCCGGCCCGGGTGCGCGTTCGCATTTCAGCATCGAGCGCGCGTCCGGCGAGCAGGAAGAACAGCAACATGACTGCACTCTCGAAGTACGCGTGTTCGCCTCCGGTCGAGGTTTCGTAAAGGCTGAGAGCGGTGGCGAGGATGACTCCAATCGAAATTGGCACGTCCATATTGGTGCGGCGAAACTTGAGAGCCATCCAGGCCGAGGAAAAGAATGGACGACCGGAATAGGCGATCACCGGCATAGCGATCAGCGCCGAAAGCCAATGGAACAATTCGCGGGTCGATCCCTCCGCGCCGGACCATATGCTGACTGACAGCAGCATAATATTCATCATGCCGAAGCCAGCCACTCCGAGCGCCCGCATCAACTGCTTGCGCTCCTTGTCGTCACTGCCCAGCGGATTGTCGGCGATCTTCTGGGCTTCGAAACCGAGGCGGAGCAAGGCCTCGCCAAGCGCCAACTCATCGAGCTTCGGATCGTGCGTAATCGCAACGCGTTTTGCGGAGAAATTCACCCGCGCCGCCGCAATACCTTCGACTTTGGGCAACTCGCGCTCGACCTTGGCGATGCACCCGGCGCAGCGCATGCCTGGCACGGTGAAGCGCGTGTCGATGAGCTCACTTTGGTCAAAGGCGGTCGGCGCATTCACCTGAGTTCACTTTCCTCGATCCAGTCCTGACCGTTTGCGTTGATGGAAAGGCGCATGGTCCAGCGTCCATCGCCGACAGGCTCGGTTGAAACGTAGCTGTCGTCGGCCTGAGAAACGAAGGCCAGGCTGGCAAATTCTTGAGTGCCAAGCGGACGGCGAAGCTCAGCCGTGATCGTGGCACCGCTGGGTACGCCCGCGGTCGACAGAACCACATGGCCGGCGTCATCCCTTGCGGCCCGTGTTTCCCAACCCAACGCCTGATCCGCCTTGGCTTCGCTTATCCAGTCGTTGAACTTCTGGCTGGCGACATAAGAGTTTTCGACCACGATCCCATGGAACCCGCCCACGGCTAGGCTCGCCATATAGAAGTTGACCGCAGCAACGATCCCGAAACCGGCGATCATGACGCCAAGCATATGCTTGCCGGTAAACGCGCCTTTGGCTGGTTTGCTGGCCATTAGAAATCTCCCGGGCCGCTGAATGTTGTGGTGGCAATATCCTGCTCCCGCTGTTCATCGAGCGAGGTGAGGCGGAATTCGAATTCTCCGGCGGACTGGCCGCTCGGTACCGTGACATAGGCGCGAACCACGCGCGTTTCGTCGGCAGGCACCTCAACGGTCTGGCTTGGAGCGGCCTGCTCGCGGTTGATGGCATCGGTCCACATCACCGATCCAGCTGGCAGGCCCACAATCGCTATTTCCATTTCGCGTGGGCGCGCTTCCATATTGCGCAGGCGCAATGTGTAGGCGTTGCGGACCGCGCCATCCTTCATGAGGAGGTATGGCGGGTTGCGGTCTGGAGAAACAGTCAGATCGGTGTGAGCACGCGTCCCCAGCGCAAACAGCAACGCGATTCCGATCGCGCCCCAGACACCGAAATAGACAAACAGGCGTGGGCGGATCAGGGCTTTCCATGCGGGTTCGGGCGCCGCACCTGCCGACTCCCGTTCGCACTGGTCGAGTGTCGCATAGTCGATCAGCCCGCGCGGGCGGCCGATATCCTTCATCACGCGGTCGCAGGCATCGATACACAACGCGCAAGTGATGCAACCGATCTGCTGGCCTTCGCGAATGTCGATCCCGGTCGGGCAGACCGCCACGCATTCGCGGCAATCGATGCAGTCGCCGAACTTTTCCGGCTCCTTCTGTGCCTTCTTCAGGCTCCCGCGTTGTTCGCCGCGCCAATCCTTGTAGGTAACGATCAGCGATTGTTCGTCGAGCATGGCCGCCTGGATGCGCGGCCACGGGCACATATAGATGCACACCTGCTCGCGCATGAACCCGCCGAGCCAGAAGGTGGTAAAGGTGAGGATACCGACAGTGGCATAGGCAACGAACGCAGCCTCGCCTGTGAAGAAGTCTACGAACAAGCTGGGCGCGTCGGCGAAGTAGAGTATCCACGCGCCGCCGGTGACCAAGCTGATCAGCAGGTAGACGGCCCATTTCGAAGTACGCCGTGCGATCTTGCTCGGCCCCCATGGCGCCTTGTCGAGCCGCATGCGGGCGTTGCGATCACCGTCGAAGAAGCGATCGACATGCTGGAACAGGTCGGTCCAGACGGTTTGCGGGCAGGCATAGCCGCACCACGCGCGCCCAACGGCAGTCGTAACAAGGAACAGGCCGACGCCCGCCATGATCAGCATGCCTGCCACGAAATAGAATTCGTGCGGCCAGATCTCGATATCGAACATGTAGAACCGGCGATTGGCGAGATCGACCAATACCGCCTGGTCGGGCGCATACGGCCCGCGATCCCAACGGATCCACGGTGTCACGTAATAGATCGCCAAAGTGACGACCATGATCGCCCACTTGAACCTGCGAAACGGCCCGTCGATCCGCTTGTTATGGACCGACTTGCGCTTCTCGTAGAGATCCTGGTGCCGGGGAGGACCACCCGATCCGCCGCCGCCCGGTTTGGGCTTTGCTGCGGGTACGGCGCTGCCCCAATCGCGAGGTTCGGCTACCGGGTTAGAGGCGTCAACGCTGCTCATCGCTCCGTTCTGCCAAGGCGAGTTCCTGGGGTTCCTCGTCGGCGATCGCCGGGGCGTCACCCGGCGTTTCCTCCGGTGCTTCGATCGCTTCGCCTCCGCCGCGCGAATGGACATAGGCCGCTAGCATCTTGATCGTGACCGGATCGAGCTTGTCGCTCCAGCCCGGCATCACGCCGTGACGTGGGTTGAGGATTTGCGTGCGAACGTCGTCAAGATCGCCGCCATACAGCCAGATTGCATCGTTGAGGGCAGGAGCCCCCTGAGTCTGGTCGCCTTCACCAGCAGGCTGGTGGCAAGCGGCGCAATTCTGCGCGTATAGCTCGGCGCTGGCTGCATCGGTTTCAGCCTTGCCGCTCAGCGAGAGGACATGGCGAGCAAGTCCGTCGATCTGCGCGTCGTCGAAGATACCGTCATAGGCAGGCATGAAGTTGAGGCGTGTCTGGTCGGATCCCTCCCAGCGGATGCCATGTACCAGCGTGTATTCGATCTCGGAGATGTCGCCGCCCCAAATCCAGTCATCGTCGTTGAGGTTGGGGTAGCCGAATTCTTCGTATCCGGCCGCACCGGCTCCGTGGCATTGGACGCAGTTCACTTTGAACGCGGCTGCACCGCCTGCAACGGCACGTTGCATCAGTTCCGGATTCTCCAGCAATTCGGCGCTCGACATGCCTGCCAGCTGCGCCTTGAATTCGGACTGCGCGGCTTCTGCGCGCTGAATGTCCTCGGCCAAGTCTCCCCGGCTAGACCAGCCCAACGTACCTTCGGTCGCCTGTTCGACCAGCGGCCACGCGGGATAAAGCACGACATAGACGAGGCTCCATGCCACGGTCGCATAAAAGGTCCAAAGCCACCAGCGCGGCAGCGGAGTGTTAAGTTCCTCGATGCCGTCCCATTCGTGGCCGACAAATTCGGTGCCGGTCGGTTCGTCGATCCTGTTTTCGTCAGACATCGTCTTCATCCTTGAAAATCGAATTCTTGGCATCGTCGACATGGGCGCTGGCACCCGGCAGGAAGTGCCAGCCACACAGAAGCAGATAGAGCCCGAAAATCACCACCAGCCCATAGCTGTCAGCGAAATGGCGGAAGGCTTCGTAAAAGCTCATCGGCCTCTCTCCTCAGCCAGTTCCTGTTGCGCGGCGGCGCTGTTCACATCCACCAGCGTCCCGAGCATCTGCATGTATGCGATCAACGCATCCATCTCGGTCACGCGGCTGGGATCGCCGTCGAAATCGCGGATCTGCGTCTTGGGATAGCGTTCTTCGAGATCGCCCTGGTCGGCTTCCGGATCGGCTTGCGCAAACAGATCGGCCTCAGCGTTCACTATATCGGCATCGGTGTAAGGCACACCGATCATCCGCAGCGCCGCGAGGTTGGCTGCCGGATCGGCAATTTTGAGTTCGGTGTCGGCGAGGAAGCTGTAGGATGGCATGATGCTTTCGGGCACCACGCTTTGAGGATCCTTCAGATGCTGGACGTGCCACTCATCCGAATAGCGCCCGCCGACCCGCGCCAGGTCCGGCCCGGTCCGCTTCGATCCCCACTGGAACGGGTGGTCGTACATGCTCTCGGCCGCCAGCGAGTAGTGACCGTAACGCTCGACCTCATCGCGGAACGGGCGGATCATCTGACTGTGGCAGGTGTAGCACCCTTCACGAATGTAGATGTCGCGTCCGGCCAGTTCGAGCGGGGAGTAGGGACGCATACCCTCGACTTCCTCGATCGTATTGTCGATCCAGAACAATGGCGCGATCTCCACGATCCCGCCGATCGCGACCGTCACGAATGTGGCTGCGCCGAGCAGGGTGACGTTCTTCTCCAGCTTCTTGTGGCTGGCGAAGGCTTCTTTCTTTTCCTTGGTCATCGTCCCTGTTCCTTACTCTGCAGGCTCGGGCTGGGCGGAGCGTGGCGGCAGCGGGCGGTCCGATTCCTCGTCATGCGCGGTGCCTCCCAGCGGCGCTTCGTCGCGCTGGTGGCCAGCGATGGTCATCCAGATGTTGTAGACCATGATCAGAGCGCCAGTGAGGTACATCGCCCCGCCAAAGGCGCGCATCAGATACATCGGGTGCAGCGCGGTGACGGTGTCGACGAAGCTGTTCACGAGATAGCCGTCGGAGCCGTATTCGCGCCACATCAGGCCCTGCGTGATCCCGGCGACCCACATGCTGGCGGCGTAAAAAACGATGCCGAGCGTCGCGAGCCAGAAGTGCCAGTTGATCATCCGCAGCGAATACAGGCGTTCGCGCTTCCACAGCTTGGGTACGAGGAAGTAGACGCAGGCGAAGGTGATCATGCCGTTCCATCCGAGCGCGCCGGAATGGACGTGGCCGATGGTCCAGTCGGTGTAGTGCGACAGGCTGTTCACCGCCTTGATCGACAGCATCGGCCCTTCGAAGGTGCTCATGCCGTAGAAGGCGAGCGCGAGCACCATCATGCGAATGATCGGATCGGTGCGGACCTTGTCCCAGGCGCCGTTGAGCGTCATCAGCCCGTTGATCATGCCGCCCCAGCTGGGCATCCACAGCATAACCGAGAACACCATGCCGAGCGTCTGCGCCCAATCGGGCAGTGCGGTGTAGTGAAGGTGGTGCGGGCCCGCCCAGATATAGAGGAAGATCAGCGACCAGAAGTGGATGATCGACAGCCGGTACGAATAGACCGGGCGATTGGCCTGCTTTGGGACGAAGTAATACATCATCGCCAGAAAGCCTGCGGTGAGGAAGAATCCGACCGCGTTGTGGCCGTACCACCATTGCGTCAAAGCATCCTGCACGCCGGCGAAGATCACGTAGCTCTTGGTACCCAGCAGGCTGACCGGCAGCGCGAGGTTGTTGACCACATGGAGCATGGCCACGGTGACGATAAAGGCGAGATAGAACCAATTGGCGACGTAGATGTGCGGCTCATGCCGGCGCAGCAGCGTGCCGACGAACACCGCGAGATAGGCGACCCAGACGATCGTCAGCCAGAGATCGACATACCATTCGGGCTCGGCGTATTCCTTCGATTGAGTGATACCGAGCAAGTAGCCAGTGGCGGCCAGAACGATGAACAGCTGGTAGCCCCAGAACACGAACCGGGCGAGGCTGGGAAAGGCCAAAGTGGTGCGGCAGGTGCGCTGAACGACATAGAAGCTGGTCGCGAGCAGGGCGTTGCCGCCGAAGGCGAAAATCACTGCCGAAGTGTGCAGCGGGCGGACCCGACCAAAATTGAGATATGGCTCGATATTGAGCACCGGGAAGGCCATCTGCAGCGCGATGAACACGCCTGCGAGTAGCCCCGCAATCCCCCAGAACATGGTTGCAATGACGCCCCAGCGGACAACGTCATCGTCGTAGCGCTCTGGACCAGGAGGCATTTTGAAGATGCTCTGCGCCTTTGCCAGGGGGTCAAAGCGGTTGAGCGTGACAAGGATTACGATCGCAATCGCTGCGGCGATGATTCCCATATGGATGGCAAAGCCAGAGTCCTGCGCTCCGGCTATCGCGGCGATGCAAGCGAACAAGAGCAGCGCCCAGATACCAACCCGTCCGAGTACAGCTTCCATAATTTCGATCCCTCTTGGTTCAGGCCGAGCTAGCAGCCCGAAAGTTCGCGTAATTGACTCAAGTCAAACTGGCGCTGGAATGCAGGCGGGCTTTTGCTCTTGGACGCGCGCATTCGACTTGCCTTTGGCTAGTCGGGGCGACCCTCCCCCACATTGATCTGCATCAAATTCCGATGGATTCAGGCGGCAACGCTAATGTGACCGGCCCGCTCTCTGAGGCCGTCGAGATCAAGCAGGCTGATTCGCGAGCGACTTGGGATCTCGAGCAACCCCCCTGAGCGCAACTCTGTCAGTTGCCGACTAACTGTCTCGATCGTCAGTCCCAGGCTGTCACCAATATCGCGCCGAGACATCGGCAACACGAGGTCCACTCGCTGATTTTCGGCGGAGCCGATCCGATCAGCCATGGTGACAAGAAAACTCGCCAGTCTCTCTTGGGCAGTCTTTCGACCAAGTGTGATCGTCTTGTCGCAGCATCTGGCGAACGCTCTTAGCGCTCGGTCGAGAATGTCCGTCTCCATTCCCGCTTCTTGTTGAGCAAGTTGCAGAAACTCGTCGGCCGGGAAGTAGATCAATTCGCAGTCATCGAGCGCGCAGAGCGAATAGGCATGGGCAGCACTCGCAGGGACCGAGACAAGGTCGCCATCGAAGTGGAACGCGACCACTTGTTCGCGCCCCATTGAAGCGTGCGCAACCAGCTTGGTGCTGCCGCTTGCCACGAAGACAATCTGGGCTTGATTGTTGCCCTTGAATGGCGCGTCGCCAGCCCGTGCACTGGCATAGCGGGCCATTGCCTGAAATCGGAGGTGGGTCGCGTCGGCAACATCTGACGGAAGAATGGTGATCGCGAAGCGATCGAACAGGTCAGGGAACGTCATGCCATGTGCCTCGGAGTGTTCTCATGCGGGCATTTGAGCAGGCTCGGCCTGTTCTGCATTGATCTGTGTCAATGCAGCGGTGCTTGCGGCGGGGCATCGCTTGGGTGGCAGCAAAAACCTTGGCCGCGAAGGGCGGCCGCTGTTGCCATCGAAGGAAGGACGACATGAAGTACCTCATAGCCTCAGCCTGCGCAGGGATCGCGCTGGCAGCCTCTCCGGTTGTGGCTCAGGACCGCGCTGGCGACGTACAACTCAAGGTGGTCGGGACGGCTGTGCTGCCCGATGGCGAAATTGATCAGAACAATGTTGATCTGGTCGGGCTACCCGCCGATCTCCAAACCGAAGCCAACGACAATTTCGTACCGACGATCGCGGTCGAATACTTCTTCACCGACAACTTCTCGATTGAGACGATAGCGGGAACGACGCAGCACGATGTGGATACGGTTTCCGGGTTTCCTGCAGGGACTGAGCTGGTTTCCGACGGTCTCCTGCTTCCCGCAACAGTAACGGCAAAGGCTCATTTCGACGCGGGCGGGGTCAAACCCTATGTCGGAGCCGGTGTCGCCTATTTCATCTGGCTTGACGTCGATGCCGGTGCTGCCGGAACAACTCCGCTTGGAGTCACCAACACCACCCTCTCGGACGAATTCGGTTTCGTGCTTCAAGCCGGTGTCGACGTTCCCGTGGGTGACGACGGCTTCGGCGTTACGCTTGACGCAAAACGTTATTTCATTGGCACCACTGCACGGTGGTTCGTCGGCAACACACTGGTGATCGAGAACGACCACAATCTGGACCCTTGGGTGTTAAGTGCGGGCGTAAGCTATAGTTTCTAGCTTTCGACCAGAGTGAGAAGATGCAGAAACCGGATGAGGATATGCCCCGTTGATAAGTCCTGAATTTGCCCATCCACCACCGGCCAAGGTCTCCGAGGATCTCAAGATAAGTGATCTTCGCGCTGCGCTGGCGGCTGGATGGGCGGACTTCCTGGCATATCCTCAATTCGGCCTGTTCTTTGCGTCGGTGTTCGTGATCTCGGGCCTTGCTTTGGGCTATGTTCTGATAGCGTATGGCCAGTTGACATGGCTTATCCCGGCTATCGCCGGGTTCCCAATTCTGGCCCCGTTCACCGCCGTTGGTCTTTACGAGGTCAGCCGTCGACGCGAAGCAGGTCTGCCGATGAGTTGGGTCGGCATCCTTGGAGCGCTTCGGGGGCGAGGTGACGAACAGATCCTCAGCATGGGGGTGATAGTCTTTGTAGCCTTTGGTTTTTGGGTCATCGTCGCGCACTTGGTCTTCGCTGTATTTCTCGCCGAGGCCGGCGCAGGCTCTGAGAGCTTGGCGTTTCTGCTGACCGAATTGGGGATCGCGATGCTCCTGGTCGGCAGCGCCATCGGAGCTGTTATGGCTTACGCATTCTACTCGATTACGGTCATCAGCCTGCCAATGCTGGTTGATCGGAATGTCGATTTTCTGACAGCGATAATCGCCAGTCTGAAGGCCGTACGGACGAATTCGTCTGTCCTGTTTGCCTGGGCCGCTTTCATCGCCGTCGCACTCTTTGCTGCCATGCTTCCGATTCTGCTAGGAATCTTCATTGCGTTGCCCGTCCTCGGTCATGCTACGTGGCACCTTTATCGGCGGACTGTCGAGAATGCCGGCTGACCAGTTTGAGCCGGTTTCAATGTCGCAATGTGCGAGCTGCCTATGCTTTGCAGATGACCCTTAGTTGGTTGTAGCCCAACCGCCTCTGGACCTCTCCGATCTGCTCGCTGGCAGCTAGTTCCTCGACCAATTCCATAGAGCTGGCGAAACGGGGCAGGGCGCGAACCAAAGATCGAAGCAACTCACGCGCATGAGCAGCTCCGAGACAGCTGTGCCTGCCACTGCCAAAACCCATATGCGGATTCGGCCTGCGATCGAGGATCAGTTCATCTGGTCGATCAAAGACTTCCGGGTCGCGATTGGCGGAGGCAAAGCACAGACCGATCCGAGCGTCGGGCGATATCTCATTCCCAAGCAATTCTGCCCCGGTGGGACAGACGCGACCGATAAAGCTCAAGGGCGACACATAGCGAACCAATTCCTCGACCGCGCTCGCAATCGACCGAGGATTGTCCAGAGTCCGCCACACGCTGTCCTGGTCGCCCGCGAAGTGCGCCACCACTTCTGCAATTGCGTTGATCACGGTGTCGCGCCCGCCGGCGAAAGTCAGATTGGCAATGCCTGCAAGTTCATCGTCGGTCATACTCCTGCCATCCAGTTCGAGCCTGACGAGAAAGGCGAAGAAGTCCGTCGCCTCTGGATCGGCGCGCGCCCGGTCCAGCTCGTCCCGGATATAGGTATCGACTTGCTGCCCTTTCCCGACACCGTCTCCTTCGCGATACAGCGAGTTCCCCCAAGTAATCCAGCGATCAGCCTCGCTGAGCGGCATCTCTAGAAGCACCGCCAGCGCGCGCGACTGCAAGGGCAGCGCGAAATCGGAAACGATCTCGATCTCGCCAGCATTGCGAAGTTGCAGCAGCGAAGCATCAACCAGTTCATCGATCCTGGCGACGTAATCCGGCTTGGTCGGCCGCAGGAACCATGGCTCGAGCAGTTTGCGATATGCACCGTGCTGGGGCGGATCGAGCTCGATCGGTATCTGACGAACGGCGCGAACCCGTTCTTCCGAGGGAATCGGGACGCGGAACGGCGCGTCCGAACTGTATGTCTGCCAGTTCTTTGCCGCAGCTCGGACATCGCGATGACGCAGGATCAGGGGGATGCGTTCGCCATCGATCTCTTGAAAGAGTACACCATCGCTTTCGCGCGCATGTTGGAATCCATCACGCGTTTTCGGCTGGCGCGGATCACTCAAACTCGCGTCTCCAGTTGGCGATGTCCTCCTTGAATCTGCGTAGCAGCGCCGGATTGGCCGCACTGGCGTCGGTCAGCTGTTCGGGGTCGTTTTCGAGATCGTAGAGCGCGGTCTCGTCGCTGGCTGGGAGCCACACGAAATGCCAGCGTGCGTCCCGTCGATAATACCCGGAAAGCGAAGCTCCCATGTGGTCTTCCGTCGACGAATCCGGCTCTCCGCGGAAGTTCGTCCCGGCCCGGTGCTGTGTCAGGCGCCCCACGAAATAGTCTCGCGCATCGGCGATCTTCTCGCCTTCAATGGCGGGCCGGAGCGAATAGCCGGGCAAGCCGCTTGGAGCCTCGGCGCCGACATAGTCGAGCACTGTCGGCATCACGTCGATCGCGCTCGCGAGTGTTGTGCTGTCGCGCAGAGCAGTGATCCTGCCCTGCCAGTAGAATATGATCGGTGTCCGGAAGCCTGTCTCGAAGAACGAACCTTTGCCGCGCGGCCCGCCATTGGCGAAAGTCACATGGTTGTTCGCATATTCGACGTCGGCGGCTTGCTCCCAGCCATTGTCGTTGATGTAAATGATCAATGTGTTGTCGAGCACCCGTTGTTCGCGCAGGCTATCAATCAGTTCTCCGACGCCCCAATCGAACCATGCGATGTTGGCGTAATAGAGCTTGGCCGATTCCGACATGCCCGAGCGGCTCTCGAAATACTTGTAGAACCGATCGGGCGGGTTGAGCGGTACGTGCGGCAAGGCAGGTCCGTACCAGACGAAGAACGGCTGATCGGCATGTTCGGCGATGAACTCGGTGACCGGCGCCATCGTCTCGCGCCCGATATCCATGCCCTGGCCGCCCATGAAGGTAAAAAACCACTTGTCACCAAGGTCCGCGGCATCTTGCCATTGCCAACTTCCGGTCATCCCATGGGTAAATCCCCCATGCGCATAGCTCTGCTCCCACCACTTGCCCGACTGGTGGGACGCATAACCATACTGGCCAAGGATGCGCGGAAGCGTTGGGAAATCTTCGATCGCGCTCGTTTCGTATTGGCGGTGGAGCACGCTGCGCTCCGCTTCGGTGTCCACTCCGTCAGGCAGCTCGCTTTGCGCCATCCGCCGGTCAGCAATCGAAGTTGCGCGCTCCTCGTATTGAACCGGATAGAGGCCGGTAATCAGCGACTGAAGCGTGGGGCGGCAGTGATTGGCGGTAGAATGACCAAGCTCGAACACTGCGCCGCCATTCCCGAGAATATCCATGTTTGGAGTAATGACATTCCTGTCGCCCAGAAAACCGAGATACGGCCACCCCAGATCGTCGGCGATAATCAGCACGACATTTGGCGGACCCTCCGGTCGGCGGGGGATCACCGTGCGGTCAATCTCACCGGCGTAGGTGTCATCGAACACACCGCCAAAGTCATAGCCTTCCGATTCCTGCCCGGTGGCAGGTGTTCCACTGGCCCAAACCAACAGGCTCGCAGCTACAAGCCCCGCCATCTGGCGCATCGTAACTCTCCCCCTTCTGTCTCCGCACGATAGTCTAGCGAAATTCTGCCCCTCTTCCAAAAGGCAAATTGACCGCTACTCTCCATCCGATGGGTTCACGCGCGCTAAGTCTGACAGCCGTGCTCTTGCTTGCTGCATGCGCGAGTGAGCGATCCGACAGTGGCTGGGTTTTGCTGCCGGGCGGATGTTTCACTATGGGCGAGAGACCGGCTTATGCGGAGGAGGGACCGCCGACAAAGGCCTGTGTCGAGTCCTTCGAAATCGCCACTCACGAGGTCACCAACGCCGAATTTGCGTCGTTTGTGGAAGCGACGGGTTATAGAACGCGAGCTGAGAGGGGCTGGCAGGCTGACGAAGCCGGTGGACCTGGAGTTGAAGTGGCCCCTGGTTCCGCAGTCTTCATTGCCCCGGTGGATCAACCGCAGGGCAACCTTGATTGGTGGCAACTGATCGAAGGCGCCAATTGGCGCCATCCCTCCGGGCCCACGAGTTCCATCGAAGGGCTTGAAGACCAGCCGGTCGTCCATGTCACCCGCGCCGATGCCGAAGCCTATGCCGAATGGGCCGGCGCGAGACTCCCTACCGAAGCCGAATGGGAATTTGCGGCAAGGGGCGCCCCGTCTGGACAGGTTTCGCCATGGGCCGAGATCGAAGATGCTGCCCGATCCAAGAACGCCAACACCTGGCAGGGCGTATTCCCACTAAAGAACACCAACGAAGATTCGTTCGAGGGGCGGGCGCCGGTCGGATCGTTTCCTGCGAACGCTTTTGGTCTGCATGACATGATAGGCAATGTCTGGGAATGGACAGCATCGCCATACGCTCCTTCGCATTCCGAGCGTGATCGCAAAATCGCCGGCCAGCGCGGGTTTGATCCGAATCAGCCCACCGCCTCGGTCGGGACCATAAAAGGGGGTTCGTTCTTGTGCGCCGACAATTACTGCGCGCGATTTCGGCCTGCCGCGCGTCAAGCGCAGGATCTTGCGTTTGGGACGTCGCATATTGGCTTTCGCCTCGCCCGCGATGCTCAGGGCCAAGAGGAATAGCAGCATTCTGTTTCAAGACTGATGGTCAGGTTTGCCGCCCCGGCTCGTGAGAATGCTCTTTCCGCCCACTCGGACGCTGTCCTATCAGTCGGTCTATGAGCCAAATCACATCGCTTTTTGTCTACAAAGTCGTCAGCCAGGTAAGCAACGGGGTCGAAACACGGGATCTGGTTGAAGCTTTGGGTCTTCCCCCAGAGGGACCGATCGACCCCGGAAAACTTATCCCTTCTGCGCAATATTATCGCTTCTTTGCCGCACTCGCCGAGCGTGACCCGGATGGATTGAAACTGCCCCTGCGGATAGGCGCAGCAATGCAAATCGACGAATTCGGTGCATTCGGCCTTGCCTGGAAATCCGCGCCGGACTTGCACGGCTCGTTTATCCGCTCGGAAAGGTATGGTCGCGTGCTCGGAACTGCAGAGACATACTCGATCGAGCAATGCGCTGAAGGCGAGTTCTTCAGCCTGCACAAGGACGGTGATGGAAGCATTGGGATGTTACTGTCGAACGAGGCCAGTCTTTCTGCCGTTGCTACCCTTTGTCAGGAAGTGAGTTCTGTCCCGTTCCGGCCCTTGGGCGTCTTCTTCAAGCATTCTCCGCGTGGCGATCCTCAGGTCTATGCCGCTCACTTTGGCTGCCCGGTCCACTTCGAAACGCAGCGTGACGCATTGTTGGTCAGCCGGGAGAGCCTGAATAGCCCAAACAAGGTCGGCGACGCGATGATTGCGCAGTTCTTTGATCGACACCTGGATCAGGAATTGGCCAGACTCGCTGACGCACACAGCTTGGATTGGCGCGTTCGGCAAACGGTGGCGCAGTTCCTGAGCGAGGGCGTTCCCGCCTTGTCGTCAATTGCGTCCAAGCTCGGTATGAGCGCCCGTACGCTACAGAGGCGCCTCGCCGAAGAGAACTTCACTTACCAAAGCCTCGTGGATCAAGCGCGGCGAGAGCTCGCTCAACGTTTGCTCCGGGAGACTGACTTCAGTCTTGCCGAAATTGCCTTTCTGACGGGCTTTGCCGAGCAAAGCGGCTTCACGCGGGCGTTCAAACGATGGTCTGGCAAGACCCCTCGCTCGTATCGGATCGGCGCCCAGCAAGAGATTTGACGCGATCGGCCAAAACTGTGGCGTGTCCGGGCAAGAGCTTTCGTGCGTCGGCTCCTATTCGGAGTTTGTAACCACCGACTGGGAGCAAGCCAATGACCACCAACCCGCAAGACACCGATTTGACGCTTGTCATCGGTGGAACTGGCAAGTCCGGACGACGCGTCGCTGACCGCCTCAAACAAAAGGGCAGAAATGTCCGGATCGGGTCACGCTCGTCTGTCCCGGCATTCGATTGGGACCGCGAGGAAGGATGGGCCGCCGCACTTGACGGGGTCACCGGCGTCTACATCACCTATTCGCCCGACCTCGCCATGCCGGGTGCGACCGATGCCATCAGAGCGCTGGTGCAGCGGGCCAAACAGGCGGATGTGAAGCGGCTCGTCCTGCTTTCCGGGCGCGGTGAAGAAGAGGCCCAGGCATGCGAGAATATCGTGCGGGAAAGCGGTTTGGAATGGACCGTGGTCCGCGCCAGCTGGTTCAATCAGAATTTTTCGGAAGGGGCCTTCGTCGACATGGTCCTGAGCGGAACAATCACTCTGCCAGCAGGCGACACACCGGAACCCTATGTCGATGTCGACGACATATCCGACGTCGCCGTCGCGGCGCTCACACAAGAAGGTCATCATGGTGAGATCTACGAAGTCACCGGTCCCAGACTGATGACGATGGCGGATATTGCGACCGACCTGTCGCAAGCGACGGGTAGGACGATCACTTATGTCGACGTGCCGCATGAGGGGTTCGTCGAGGAGATAGAGCATTCTGGCGCACCGAAAGAGGTAGTTTGGATGCTCGATTACCTGTTTTCGACAGTGCTCGATGGCCGCAATGCCAGCCTGAAGGACGGCGTCGAAAAGGCGCTTGGCCGCAAGCCCAAGGACTTTGCCGATTATGCACGAGACGCTGCGAAGACCGGCGTTTGGGACGCGAACTGACAATAGGCTTCGAGCTCGTCGCGTCCATCTTTGCCAATGCGCCGGGCCCATTCGGATAGGAGGAATCGATGGAAAATTTGACCGACGTTCTGCTGTGGTTCTCGACTGTTTCCGTGGCCCTGATGGCTGGGGTCTACTTCACATTCTCGGCGTTCGTAATGCGTTCGCTCGACGCGATTGCGACCCCGGCCGGGATGTTGGCGATGCAATCGATCAACCGGATCATCGTCCGGTCGCCCTTCTTGCCGATCTTCTTTGGCAGCACGCTCGCCTGCGCTGCCTTGGTCATCATCTCTTCGCTTAGTCTTGCCTCCGCTGGCGCGCTTTGGACGCTGATCGGGAGCGTGGCCTATGTCGTAGGGATGTTCGGCGTGACCATCATCGGCAATGTGCCTCTCAACGATCGGCTTGAAGCCGCTCAAGCGGATAGTCCGGAAGGACGCGAAATGTGGTCGCTCTACCTCAGGAAGTGGACGGCCTGGAATCACGTAAGGACGATCGCCTGCACCGCCGCGTTGGCATTGATGATCCTCGCGATCAGCGAACGAATTTGAAGGGATCAGAGGCGAGCGGCACGCCTGCCCCAAGGACTTGACCCGCTTCAGAATCCGATAGTCACACCCACGCGCCCCGCAGTCTTGCCGTTGCGATTGAAGCCAGTGGCTACACCTGCATTGAGCGCAACATTCTCGTTCAGCAGCGCGCCAATGTTGAAGGATCCCGCATGGGCTCCATCATAGGTGCCCAGATTGGCGCTGAGCGAGAAGGATGTTTCGGGTAGAAATGTTGTTCCCCCCATCGCGACCGCAACTGCGGTCGAACTCGCAACCTGGTCGTTCAAGACTGCGAGCTGACCTTCCACCACACCAAGTCGCCCCTCGACTTCACCCACCCGATTGCTGAGTTGATCAAACTGGGTTTGCGTGACTTGAGCGACCGCTGGCACTGCGGTCTGGTTCGGCGAGATACTGGTTGAGACTGCCGACGTCGCAACCTGCCGCCCGCCGCCCGCCGCTTCGGATCCGGATGGAGGTTCGACCAGGTTCTGGTTCTCGCCGAGACGGGCTACCAGCACCGCCTGTTCTTCAGGGTTTCTCACAACCTGTGCCTCGGCATTCGCGCCGGGCTGAATTGCGAGGCCGCTCTCGACCATCCGCGAGGCATCTGCGGTCATCACTCCCTCTCCTGGCGCCAGCGAGGGTCCGCCATCGACGCTGGTTGCCGTGATTTGCACGGAAGAGGTGTTGGTCGTGCCAGCGGGAGAAGGTACATTTGCCTGGACATTCGAACCCGAGCTCGTGGCGATCGGTTGAGATGTCGACGAAGATCCGCTCGGGATATTGGCGAAGCCCAGATTACCATCTGCATCCACAGTGACGTAGAACAACGACCCCGATTGGGCGGCGTTCGACGCTGCGGTCGGTAGTCCCGGGATCGTGACAGTTACCGGTCCGGTGGCACCGAAGCCCGAACCGTCCTGGCCGATCACGATCTGGTTGATCCTGGTGGTGACCGCACCCGCGCCGATTGCAAAAGAGGCCGCATGGAGCGCGGTGGCACCTACGCCGATAGCTCCTGAAAAATCGGCCGAAGCGCTCGAGGATGAACCAAGCGCCAAGGACGAGCCACCGCCGGCATTGGCGAATGAACCAAGCGCGGTCGAGTTGACGCCGCTCGCACTGGAGATTGCTCCAAGCGAATATGCCAGGGGAGCGCTGGCTTGCGCGTCCGGACCGATCGCAGTCGCATAATCGGCGGTCGCTTCCGCTCCGTCGATATCCCCGTCAATAGGGCCGTCTCCGCCAATCGCTAAGGCGCCTGCTCCGGTCGCTTCGGTACGCCCACCCAGCGCAACAGAGTCGTTTCCGGACGCTACGGCGCCGACCCCAATCGCATTGGCATTCAAGCCGCTGGCATTGGCTGCGATGCCGATCGCCAAGGCCTGAACGGCGGAAGCTCCTGCCACTCTCCCGATCGCAATACTGTTCGAACTGCTGCCAGTTGCGTCTCGCCCGATCGCGATCGAGTCGGTGCCGGACGCTTGCGCACCATCGACACCCGGATCGCTTCCGTCACCGCCAATGGCTATGCCGCCGGCGCCGCCTGCATCCGCGTCGAAGCCTATCGCAATCGCCTGAACCCCCGAAACACTCGACGTGAACCCGATCGCAACGGCATTTGAAGTGGAGTTCGCAGTGGCGGAACTGCCGACAACCGTATTCTGGCTACCATTGGCAACAGAATTGGCGCCGAAAGCGATCGAGTTTGCGCCCCCGGCATTCGCGTTTCTTCCGAACGCGGAGGAGTTGTCGCCAGATGCGCTTGTGAAAGCCCCGACCGAAACGCCGTTTGTCCCCGTAGCAGTCGCACCTTGACCAATTGTTACGGCGCGCGAACCAGTGGCTGCGGCATCGGTGCCCAATGCGATCGCAGCGAATCCGGTCGCTTGCGCCCCCTCGAGATCGACATCGAGGCTATCACCCCCGATAGCGATAGCGAAATCATCCGTGGCGTCGCTGTTTGCCCCAATTGCCAGCGCATTCGAATTGGCCGCCGAGGCGAACAGGCCCAGCGCAATACTTGAACTGCCAAACGCCAAGCTGTCAGCCCCGACCGCCAATGCCCCGCTCGCTGCTGCAGCATCCCGGCCGATCGCCACCGCGCTTGCTCCCGCCTGAGCGCCAACGGTGCTTCCGTCGCCGTCGCCGCCGATGGCGACACCGCCTGCGCCGGTCGTGGAAGCGGCCAGACCGATCGCCACCGAGTGACTGCCCACCGCGCTGGCCGCAGAGCCCAACGCCGTGCTTCCGGCATCGGCCGCATTGGCATTGGCACCGACGGCGGTTGCGTCGATGCCGCCAATATCGGCGCTGAAGCCGATAGCCGTTGAAGCCGTGAAATCGGCGATGGCAAGGTGCCCCAACGCTGTTGCCTGAACGGCCGTGGCGCTTGATGTGTTGCCGATCGCCGTCGCCTGATTGGCATTGGCGGTCGCGCCGCCGCCCAATGCAGTGGAGAAGTCGCCGGTCGCCTCAGCGTTGAAACCACATGCGAGTCGCCCGTTTCCGTCGTCGGAGTTGGCGCCCGCATCGTTATCGGTGCCGGCGTCGACGACGCCATCATTGTCTCGATCAAGCAAGCAGTCTTCGGCTTTCAGCGGCGCCGATGTCAGCCCCGCCGTGCAAGCGAGCGCCGCGGCTCCGAGAAGCAATGAAAGGCGAACGTGATCAAGCGTCTTGGTGGTTTGCATGTCTTATCCTCCTGAAACTGCTTCAGGAATTATAGCGAGCTGACGACCGCCTGTCATACCCCAGGCGGGGTATGCGCCTGCGCGCAGACTGCTATATCTCGACGTCATGGTTGAAACCGGACGCGAAATCGATCTGGATATCGTCTCCGCCTCTTGGCGTGCGCTAAGCGACGGCGAAGCATACGATTCGATGATGAGCGCCTGGGAGCGCAAGTTTGATGCAATCACGCGCGAACCCCGAATCCCGTTGATCGACGGAGCGCTCAAGCGACAACTCGCTTCGATTGAAGAATTGCTGCTCGAAGATCGCAATGCAGTCCAAACCGAAGACCCGTTCGAAGCGGCGGTTTCGCAAACGCCGGCACCCGCGATGGTGCTCTCACCGAACGGACTCGTCACTTCGCTCAATGAGGGTGCTTCCGAGTACTTCGGTGTGCAGCATGGACTGAATGCCGGTACCGATTGGATTCGCGATGAATCGTTGGCCGATTTCCGCGCAGTCCGCGCGAGTGGAGTCGGCAAGGGCAATGTCGACTATGCGATCATCCGCATAATCGTAGGCGATGGCCAGGATGCGTTGGCCGAAGTTTATCAGCTTGAATCCGCTGGAGCGATCGCTCCTTATACCGTCGTCCGCTCTCTCGAACTGGACTGGTTGCCGAGCGTGACCACCGCTCTGAGGAAAGTCTTTGGCTTCACCAAGGCGGAGTCCGAAATCTGTCGGTTGCTGTTCGCCTATCGCGATTTGCAAGCCGTCGCCGATCAACGTGGTGTGACGATCGAGACGGTGCGGACGCAGGTAAAGCGAATCCTCTCCAAGGCAGAGGTTCATTCGAAAGCCGAACTGGTCCGGCTGCTCGCGCTGCTATGCGCGCGGGCGGCGTTTCAGCAGGATCGGGCCGATCTAACCTGGTCCGACCCACTGGGGCGTGAACAGATCCTGACACGTCGCGATGGGCGCAAGCTCGCCTATAGCTGGATGGGGGCAGAAGCCGGTCGACCGGTCCTGTTTGTCGCCGGTCAGACCTCGTTTTCGTTCCTGACCGAGGCGATTTGTGCGGAACTGGAAAGGCGCGACATAAAGCTCATCTCGCCCTCGCTTCCCGGCCATGGCAACAGCGATCCTGTGACGACGCAGGAGCAATTGATCGATGGTTGCGACGCGATCGAGGAATTGTGCGAGGCGCTCGATCTCGGACCGGTCCCTGCCGTGACCAGTCGCGGCGGGCAGTTCTACCTGATTCATCTTGCATTGAGGCGACCAGACCTGATTTCAGCCCTGCTTTGCGTGAGCCTGCCATGGAGCATTTCGCCCAATCGCAAGGAGAGTTTGCCTTGGAGGCAACTCACCTTCTTCAGGCTCGCACTCGACGCGCCGGCGGCATTCGATGTCGCCTGCCGTTTGGGATATCGCATGGTCAAGCAGCGCGGACCCGACTTCTATCTTTCGCGAGGCTACAACGATTCCGGTGTCGACAGCGAGACTATCGCCGATCCCGAGATCAAACCGCTATTGCGCGCCGCAATCCGACATGTGCTTGCGCAAGGATACTTGGCGTTCAAGCGCGAGCAGGAGATGTGCGCCAAGTCGCCGATATCGGACTGGGTTAGGAAGTTGCAGGTTCCACTGCATTGGCTGGTGCCCGGCCAGATCGGGACCATCGACGATACGGATCTAGAGCATATCCGAAGCCTCAATCCGCTGGTGTCGCTGGAGTTCATTCCAGAGGCAGGTGAGCTGCTTCCCTACCAATTGCCTGAACTGTTCTGCGAACGGTTGGGAGAACTGGTTTCCGACGCGAATGACAAATCTCTGGCGTTGCACGATCCCGTGCGTTCGGCTCTGCTTGCGTGAATCTGCGAACTTGTCCGCAAGACCGCTTTTGCGTTCCGGCGGAACGCGATAGCTAAGGGCTTCGAACTCCTTCCGGAAGCGAGGAAATTCCATGCCTGATTTCACGCCAAAACTGGGCATGAGCGCGCCCGCGAATGGCAATTCAAACCTCGCACCCACGAGATTTTCGGCGGTGGATCGAGCTCTAGAGTGAGGAAAGCGCACGGATGTCGGGCATAACTTCATTGGCTCAAGGCCGCGCTCGGCTTGAGATCGCTCCCGCGCTTGGGGGAGGGCTCGTAGCGTTCGTGTGGGACGGTCGCGAGATAATGCGACGCGGTGTAGCCAACGGGAGCCCTCTCGATCTTGCAAGCTTTGTCTTGTTGCCGTTCTGCAATCGCATCTCCCGAGGCGCGAAGGCTCGATCACGTATCGGGGTGGATCTGCCAGTGAACGCGGTCAATGTTGATCCGCGTCACGCCATCCACGGCTACGGTTGGCAGGCAGGATGGTCGGTCATCGAACACAATGACCGGAGTGCACGGCTTGTCCATTCGTATGATGGGTACGATTGGCCTTGGAGGTACGAGGCTGAACAATTGTTCGAGCTGGACGAAAACGGATTTGATCATCGACTGTCGCTTGCCAATCGGTCGGATAGCCCGATGCCCGCAGGACTCGGTCTCCACCCCTATTTCCCCCGTGCCGACGCGCAGCTGGACTTCGCCGCTTCGGGTATCTGGCGGAACGACCCAAGCGGTCTTCCCGAAATGCTGGAGCCCATCAATGAACTACGAGATTGGCTGGATGATGCGCCGTTGGACAACGTTTTTGTCGGGCGCGAGGGGCCGATCACGATCAGATGGCCAGATCATACATTGAGGATTTTCCCAGACGCGGAACTCTCCTTTGTCCATGTTTACAGTCCACACGGAGAAGACTTCTTTTGTGTCGAGCCGGTCAGCCACATGCCCAACGCCCTCGACCGGTCCGAAACCGATTCGGAAACCGGGCAAAGATGGCTTGAGCCGGGGGAAGAATGGACCGTAAATGTCCGCTTCGGCGTCGAGCGAACGAACTGAAGCGCTGCTGGCGTGGCCCTTTTTGCTGTTCGACGACATAGGCTGTAGGCAACCTAAATGCTTGATCGAATGCAATTCTCGGGGACTTGGCGAGAGTATCAGGCCAGGATCCTCGAGGAGATGGACGAGCATCTGGGCGACAAGCGGTTGCACATTGTCGCGGCACCGGGTGCGGGCAAGACTGTGCTTGGACTTGAGATTGTTCGGAGGCTTGGCCGACCGGCGTTGGTCTTTGCTCCCAGCCTTGCAATCCGCGATCAATGGCGCGAGCGTCTCTCGCCGCTGTTTATGACCGGCCTGCCAAGCGATAGCGAAGTCTCGCGCGATCTTTCCGATCCCCGCACACTGACGCTGTCAACCTATCAATCGCTCGATACATTCCGCCGCAGTGATGATCTGAGTGCCCTGATCGCGTCACTAAACCAGCACAGTAGCTTTACCCTGGTTCTCGACGAGGCTCATCATCTGCGGCGGGCATGGTGGCAATGTCTCAACCGGCTGGCAAACGAGCTGGATCAGGTTGCAATAGTCGCGCTTACCGCGACCCCGCCCTACGATGCCAGCCTTGCCGAATGGAACCGCTATGAAAGCCTGTGCGGGCCGATCGATCTTGAGATCGGCATCCCCGAACTGGTCCGGAACGGAGACCTTTGCCCGCACCAAGACCACTTGCTGCTTTCCGAACCCACCGACGATGCGCTCGCCCTGCTGAAACAGCGGCGGGAGGCGATCAGCGACCTTCAGCAGGATCTGCTTGCCGACAAGGCTCTGCTCGATTGGCTGGAAAGTCATCCATGGTTAAGCGATCCGGAAGACCATATCGAAGCCATCCTCGACGCTCCGCAAATGCTCTCAGCTATTCTGGTGCAGCTCGGCGCGGCGGGCCGCAAGCTGCCCCTCGCGCCGCTGCGACTGTTGGGAGTTTCGTCGAAGGATCTGCCAAGGTTATCGCAGTTCTGGTTGGAGAGACTACTTGAAGGGTTGCTCTTCCAACACAAGGAGAGCTTCCCGCTCGATCCGGCGCGTCGCAAGGCACTGGAACGCCGATTGCACAAACACGGCCTGATCGAAGGTGGTAAGGTCCGCCTGCATCATACTCGCTCGGTGTTTCGACTCTTGGCATCGTCGCTTGCCAAGCTCGAAAGCATCGCCCGAATTGCCGAGGCGGAACAGGCGCAGCTGGGCGATAAGATGCGCATGGTCGTTCTTTCAGATCATATTCGTGCAGGCGAGCTTCCTCGAAGTTCGGACAGTGAATTCAAGCCCGCAAAACTCGGCGTGATACCGATCTTTGAAAGCTTGCGACGTGCAGGTGCAGGTCGCGACCGCTTGGGCGTACTCACCGGCAGCATGGTGATCGTCCCAGTCGCGGCAATTGCGGCCATCGAAGAGATCGCTGTGGGTATCGGGCTGAACCATGCGGACCTTCGCTCCAAACCGATCGAGGCTTGTCCGGGCTACGCCGAACTCAATGCCGCAGGCGGGAGCAGCGCCGATCTGATCAGGCTTGTCACTGCCCTGTTCATTCGCGGGCACATCCGAATATTGGTGGGAACGCAGGCATTGCTTGGCCAGGGTTGGGATGCGCCGGCACTCAATAGCCTGGTGCTCGCTAGCAACACCGCGTCTTTCATGCTTTCGAACCAGATGCGCGGGAGAGCCATTCGGATCGACCCGAATGAGCCGTCCAAAGTGGCCAATATCTGGCATCTGGCGACAATCGAGCCAGAATCGAATGGAATGATCGATGCGCTCGCGAGTGCGTTGGATTGGGGCATTTTCAACGATTTTGATCGCTCGAACTTGTCGGATATCGGTGTTGTCGCACGCAGGTTCAGGGCGTTCGAAGGGATATCGAACGGTCCGTCCAATCTCATCGAGAGTGGGCTGGGGCGTCTGAACCTCGATCCCAGCTTGAGTCTTGAGCGACAGAATGCGCTGACGATGCTGCAAGCAGCCGACCGAAGCGGCATATCGAGCAAATGGCAGCGCTCGCTGGGCGATGGCGAGGCTCGATCACAGGTCAGGGAAACCGCGGCGCCCAACTACGCGCCGCGCGGCCTTAGCTGGACGGATACGCTGCAGGCTCTGGTCTGGACGGCTGCCGCGACCGGCGGCTTTGCCGCCGCCGAACAGCTGCGAAACGTTGCTTTTCTTGAGGGAGCGGCAATCGCAGGCATGGTCGCGACAGGTGCTGGAGTGGTTGCGAGCCTGCCAAATCTTGTGAAAGCCGTCCGCCTGAAATGGCGAAACGGTTCGCTCGAAGGCAGTCTGAACGAGGTTGCGGACACGGTCCTGGCTAGTCTCGCTGCCGCCGACATCGTGAGCGATGCCGCGCTCTATGAAGCTCAAGTGGAGATCCGCAGCAGCGTGGACGGGCGCAAAGATATCGTTGTGACAGGTGTGAGCCGATCGGTGGAGCGGCTCGTGATGCAGGCCCTCGCCGAGATATTGGGGCCTGTGCAGAATCCACGCTACCTGTTGGTGCGCAAGTCGCTATTGGGAACAGTGGGCCGAACAGACTACCATGCTGTTCCGACTGTGTTGGGTACACGCTTCGAGAATGCCGCAATTTTCGCAAGCGAATGGCGAGACAGGGTTGGCAGTTCGCAGCTGGTCTACACGCGTGACACGGCAGGAAGGAGAACGCTGCTGCAAGCGAGAATGCGATCATTTGCCGCAGGATTTCAGCGATCTGTCGATCGCCGTTCGGCCTGGCTGTGATAGCTGCCAAGCACTTCGCTCAGTTGCTTGTTCATAATTTGCGACTACGATCCGCGCCGGGTCGGTTGGGGGCAAACTGAGTGTTGTACATGCTCAAAGCAATGGCGGGCGACGTGCTTGCCATTTCGTTCAACGCCAGCAACCAATTCCGGGTGCGTATTGTGGAGCGCCCTGGCGAGACGCTCGACCCTCTCGACCTTTCGGAGTTGCAGTCGCAATGCGATGCGGTGGTCCGCGCATGTCTTGACGGCGAAAGCCTGGATTACGGTCTCTTCGCCGAAGATGGCAGTGCGTGGCCCAAAAGCGTGATCACGTTGATCACGCGCCGCGACAACGATCGTCCTGTCGCCTTCAATGCGATGCCGATGCTTTCCG
Source organism: uncultured Porphyrobacter sp. (assembly GCA_964550495.1). Taxonomy (GTDB): domain Bacteria; phylum Pseudomonadota; class Alphaproteobacteria; order Sphingomonadales; family Sphingomonadaceae; genus Erythrobacter. The sequence continues at coordinate 28,682 of CAZJZO010000006.1, forward strand.
TGAAGCATGGGGGCGTGGACGAGACTGTGCTGCATCTCGGGCTGGTTATGGTGGACCCGAAGGAGCGCAGCGGCGGTCTCTCATGGATACTCTACGGTCTGACCTGTTTTGCGCTGTTCCTGCGCAAGCGGTTGCGACCGCTTTGGGTCAGCAGCGTCACGCAAGTCCCTGCGGTCGTCGGGATGGTCGCCGAGACGTTCAGCACCGTCTATCCTGCTCAAGAAGGAACCGAGCAGAATTTCACCCATCGCCATTTGGCCCATCAGATCATGCAAAGTCATCGCAGCGCCTTCGGGGTTGGAAATGAGGCAGGCTTTGATCTCGACCGACAGATCATCACCGACGCCTACACCGGAGGGTCGGACAATCTGAAGAAGACATTCGAAATGGCAACGAAGCATCGCAACGAGGGCTACAATTCCTATTGCAAGTCCGCACTTGATTATCGGCGCGGGGACGATGTCCTCCAGATCGGAGCGATCGATTTCGCGGCTGGACAGCGGTTCCTTTCTCGCAGCGTGCCGCGAGGCGCTTTGCCGCAACTCGCTGTGCAGGCCTTGGTCGTGCTCACCGGAGCCGCGCTCGCTCCCTTGGTGCAATGGCTCGATTCATCCACGCAAATGGGGCGCTTGAGAGCGAGGCTATGACTCAGTTCAGCTATTCCGAAATGACCACACGCAATCGCGGGTTCGTATCCGAAGCCGAGCAGGATCAATTGCGCGCAGCGCGGATCTTCATACCGGGGGTCGGTGGTATGGGCGGTGCGGCATTCATGGCCCTGGTCCGCGCCGGTGTCGGTCGGTTTGTGATTGCCGACATAGATACCTTCGAAGTGTCCAACCTCAATCGTCAGCTGTTTTGCCGCGCCGACACGATTGGCGAGCCGAAAGCGGATTCCGCGGCGCGGCTCGCGCGTGAGATCAATCCCGAATTGGAGATAGAAGTGTTGGGCCGCGAATGGACAGAACGGCTCGACGATATCTTGCCGAGTGCCGACGTGGCGATCAATGGCATGGACGACGCCGCAGCCGGCGCACATCTGTATCGGCGATGCAAGGCTCACGAGCGCACCTTGATCGATGCTTACGCTTCTCCCCTGCCATCGGTAACCGTTGTAAGACCCCAGGATCCGCGCCTGGAAGAGCGCCTTGGCTACCCGACGATCGGTGTGGATTGGACTGAGATCACGCCGGATATGGGCGTTGAGTGCCTGATGAAAGAGATCGAGTACGTTCTCGTGAACAGCTCGAGCCACAAATATGTCGATCTCGAGATCGCGGCTGAAGTTGCCGCAGGCAAACGCTCGCGTTTCTCCTTCTCCACCATGGTGACGCTGTCGGGCACGCTTATGGCGGAAGAAGCGATGCGCATTATTCTAGGCCGGGACGGAGGCACCGACTGCCGAGGCTATTTCTTCAATGCACACGCCATGCGGGCTGAACGCCCGCTCGTTGCTCCGCTTGCAGCAGTCAAACGGTTGTTTGTGCGGCAATTCATGAAGCGCATGATGGGATGACAGTCTTTGCCGCCATCCTGACGGCGATAGGCATGTTGGCGGCGCTTGTCGCCAGGCGCGGGATTCGAAATTCTGCGCGAATGGGGGGCGTTGCCGATCATTTGCGACGGTTGCTGACCTTGATCGCCCTGCTTCTGGCGCTCCGCTTGCTGTTTATGGCCTGGCCTGTTCCATTCGTGATGGCATCGATCATGGTCGTTGCAGCATGGTTGCCGTTTGCGACGCTGCGGCTGGCCGAGGAGTTGGTGAGGCGTCACGCGCCGCGCCCACTCAAGCTTGCTGCATTGATCGGAGGTGTCGCGTTCTCGATAATGGCTGCGACACTGGGGCTGGTCTGGACTCGGGAGGCATTGCTGGCACTGGGATTGTTCCAGGGCCTTACCGTGATCGGCGTGCTGGTTCACCTTTTCGCGCAGCGACAAACGGTGTCTCTGGCGGAGCGCCGGACAGTGGATTTGCTAACCCTGGCCGTCCTCGTTTCCATTCCGTTGCTGGCCACGGATTTTCAGGGCCTGTTCCCCGATCTGCCGGTTCGAGGAGGGGCGTTTGCCGCGTTGATCTTTGTTCTCGCATGTTCGCGTATGGCTTCCGAACAAGGCCGTCCGATGGCACTGTTGGTCGACATCGCCGTCGCTTTTGGGGCTGGGGCGATCATGGCATTTGCCTCCCATCAAGCTGGGCTCCTGCCGCCTCTAACTTTCTCATTTACCGCCTGCGCGATCGCGACGGCGGCGCTGCTGCTGCTGATCGAACGTTTCGCTAGAGCGAGCGCGTCAGATGACGGATTGCTCTACGATCTCGCCAGGAACGGGTCATCCAGGGCGGCGATCCTGACTTCGCATCCGCTGTTGGCGTCGGCCGTTCGTATCGGCCCGGGGGAACTGTCAGACTTGCCGAGCGATGCCGTTGGGCGATTGGCGCAAGCGCGAGTTATTTCGCGTGGGTCAGCCGTTCAGGATGAGGGAGCCGCTGGCGCCGCAATCGAACTGCTCGATCGGCATTCGGCGACTCATCTCTTGCGGCTATCCTCGCAGCCGGTGTCCTTTCTTGCGATCAGCGGCGGGACGCTTGCCGAAGAACGGTTGACGGCAGAACTCGAAATTGTCGGTCGATTGCTGGAGGGCGCAGAATGACGCTCGAATTGCGGCAGGGTGATCGGAAAGCGTTTTTTGAAGCCCCATTCCATGCCTATCCGAAGTCGGTCGGTTACGTGTCGCCGCTGCGCCAGGACGTGATGCGAATGCTCGACCCGGCCAAGAACCCCTTGTGGAGAGCGGGGAATCCCTACGCATTCTGGACCGTGCATCGCGGCCAACGGCCAGTGGGAAGGATCATAGCGCACATCCATGGTGCCTCGAACGAAAGGCACAGGTGGAAGCGAGCACATTTCGGCTTCTTCGATTGCGAAAATGACAGCGAGGTGGCCAACCTTTTGCTGGGCGCCGCCGAGGCATTTGCGCGCGACCACGGCCAGAATGAGCTCGTCGGCAACTTCAATCTCACCGCGATGCAGCAATGCGGAGTGATGACCGGCGGGTTTGGCAAGACTGCCTACACGGACATGATCGTCGGCGCACCGCATATTCCGGCTCTGCTCGAGGCAAGCGGGTTCGCGCGAACCTTTCCCATGACCACATTCGAGATCGATCTGGCCGCTGCGAACATCAGCGCGCGCGAGCTGGATGCCGACAGGTTCAGCTTTGCGCCGATCAGGAAAAGAGAATTCCCAGCACGTATGGAGCAGGCTCGTCAGGTCTTGAACGATGGATTTCTCGACAACCCAATGTTCGTTCCGCTGACCGAAGAAGAATTTCGGTTTCAGGCTGGCGAAATGAACACGATCCTCGATCCGCGACTGCCATCGGTGTTGCTGGACCGAGGAGTGCCGGTGGGGACCGTCATCTGTATCCCCGATCTCAATGGCTTCCTTGCGGGAACTCGATCGCGGATTGGGCTGCAGACACCCTGGCATTTCTTGCGCTACCGATTGCGGCGCAAGCGTGCGGTGATCATTTTTTATTCCGTCGCGCGCAAGGCACATGGCCAGGGGATAATGGGAGCGATGCTTTCACGCACGCTCGGCGCATTGCGTTCGGCAGGCTACGAGAAACTTGGCGTGACGTGGATCGCCGACGAGAATCCGGCCAGCTTGCGCCAGATGGAAAAACTCGGTGGAACTCCGCTGCATCAGCTGCACCTTTTCCGGAAGGCAATTTCATGACCCGCGACCAGCTTCGAGACCTGGTCGCCGCAGCGAGCGTTGCGCCGAGTGTGCACAATGTTCAGCCTGCGCGATGGCGTATCGAAGGCGACGGATTGGTGCTACTGGAGGATACGTCTCGCCGACTGGTCATTGGCGATCCTACCGGAAATGACGCGGGATTGAGCTTGGGTGCCGCTGCAGAGGCGCTAGCAATTGCCGCCTCTGCGCGTGGCCTGCAAACACGCCTTGAACACTGTCCAGAAAGTGGCGGCGAACTGAGACAGGTCGCGCGGTTCGCCTTTGCGGCAGGTGCCAGCCGCGACCCCCTTGCCGACCAGCTGGGAAAGCGAGCGTCCTGGCGCGGAGGCTTTGCAACACCGAACAGTGAGACGGTTGCCGCTGCGACGGCTCTCGCCAGTACGGACTGCGTGGTGGTTACCGATCGTGAGGAGATTGGCGAGCTGGCTCGATGGTATGACCGGGCCAGTTTCACCTTTGTGCGCGTGGATGGGTTTCGAGCAGAATTGCGCCATTGGATGCGATTGTCGCGCCGCCACCCCGATTGGGCTCGTGACGGGCTCAATGCGGAGGCGATGAACTTATCTCGGGTTGAAGCAATGGGAGCAGGTGCAGTGCTCGGTACCCTGTTTCGCCCACTTGCCTGGCTTGGATTGGCACGGCCGCTGCTCGCGGAAGCGAGGTCATTTGATGGAGCGGCCGGCATTGCCTTGCTGCACCGACCAAAAGACGAGTCCCCATTTGAGAGCGGGCGACGCTTCCACCGACTTTGGCTCGAAATCGAGTCTGCAGGTCTTGGCGCGAACGTTCTTGCAGCACTTGCCGATGAGCCCACCAATGCCCGGCAAATTCGCGAACAATACGGAATTGCTTCCGACCGACGGCTGGTGACCGCGTTCCGCTTTGGTGTGCGGGATGGAACCGGATTTGCCGCAGCGCGGCTGCCGCTCAATGAACTGCTGATCGACTAGAGCAGTTTGAGGAACTCGATCAGCGCTGCCCGGTCTGACGCGGACAGTTCGCTGCCGAATTCGTGACCTGAATTGCTGAGACCCGGCATGCTTGTGTCAACCCACTGAGGGGTTGAGAATGCGACGTGGCCAGGCAGATATCGGCCTTCTCCATCTACCCGTAACCCGACGCTCGCCCAGTCGAGCGCGTGTCCACCAACCATGAACCGTGGGAGGCGCCGGGACGGATCGAGCAGCGCAGCCAGACTTTGGACTGAGCCATTGTGCAAATAGGGCGCTGAAGCCCAGAGTCCGGCCAGTGGCGGCGCTGCATAACCTTCGCCGATTTTCACATCGATCAATAGTGCATAGCTTGTCGTGCGGACTGCTTGCGCAAGCTGATCGTCAAAGGCTTCGCTTCGAAGCGGATCGGTCCCGACATCGCCGATCCAGTTCGGAAATGATACGAGGTTCGGGCGGTCGCCCGTCCATTCGAACGACCCATGACAGGACGCACAATTGTCTTCGAAGATGGTCCATCCCTTACGCGCTTCGGGCAAGTCCATCGGGCCGGGAAACTTCGCGGGACGATAATTGGCCAGCCACTTGAAGATCGCGTTGGCTTCGCGCGAGTGCGAGCGCGCTTCGTCCGGATGCACCCCCATACTCGGCACGGTGAAGAAACTGGTGATCGCCGCGAGGGATTCGGCGTCGGTTTTGCCGGACGGTACCGCATACGCACCATCGGCCAGCAGCCTGTTGCGCCTGTCGCGCAGCGCAAGCTCGGGAATGGAAACAAATCCGCGATCATTGAGACCGTCACCCAGTAGCGGTGTTTGCAACTGGAGCTTTAGCGCAGCCACACCGTTGGTGGCTCCCGGGAGACCGTTCGAAAATGGCAAAGGCTGGTCGACGTCAGCCATTTCCTCAAGTCGTTGACGCGCCAGTGGTAGTACAATCCAGCGCAAGCTTTGGCGCTCGCGCCACCCCATTTCCGGGAACAAGGATTGTGCGGTTGGGATCAGCGCGTCGCTGTTCGCGTGATTGCGCATCGCGACATAGATGGCCTGAGTGTAGCTCTCGAGATCGAGCGAGGTGTTCGGCATACCGACCATGGCCAGAGTGGGGTCCGGCGATCCAGCGCGGTCATACGCCACGCCCGCATGGCACGCAGCGCATCCAAGATTGGCAACTTCGACCATGGTTCCGCCGATCGGAGCTATCGTGCCATGCGTCATGCCCAGGGGTTTGCCTTGCCAATCCACTGAAATGCCCTTCGGAACACCCTCGAGACGTGTTGGGAAGAGAAAACCGAAACGGGCCAGAATGGCCTGCAACGTGGTCAGATCGGCCTTCGCAGACGGGTCACGGGACTGTTCTTCAAGCACCAGCGCCGCTGCAGCGAGCTTCCACGGAATCGCGTTCGTTTCCAATGCCGCTTGAGAGATACCGCCGAATCCAGCGCCCAGGAACGCTGCCGCACCGAGCTCGTGATCGGAGGCGTTGGGCGCTAATTGTGGACGAGCCTGCGACGGAACTTCGGGCTCAGCAGAGAGGATCGCAAAACCGGCTAGTGCCAGCGACACAAACAGGGCTGCCAGGCCAATTATCTTGAGCCCCGACTTCGATCCCGCTGTCTCTGTCAATGATCGCTCCACTGCAACTTGCACCCGGTCAGAGGTCGGTGGATCATGCGGCGTTTGCCAGTTGGTTGGCCTTGAGCAGCTGCCTGGCCAGCTTGGCGGCCTTTCCTTTGCCTTCGACACTCTCCAGGCGTGCGGCCACGGCATCGGCCAGCGGGAGCGGTGCAATTGCCTGCGTTTCGACTAGAGCTTCGAGCACGTGATGTGAGTTGCGCTGATTGAGGTCGAATTCGGGCAACGCGACCTGCAAACCCTGGCCGACTGCGAGCGCGTGGCCAGGAGAGGTGCGCGTTACTTGCGTCAGGATCGCACCAAGCCGGTTGAGTTTGACCCAGCCGCCAGCCAGCAACTTCCCCATGACTTCACCAAACTGCTCCGGATCAAACACCTGGCGATCGATCCCCTCGATCATAGCATCGAGTGCCAAGCCCTTTGCGTCCGCGTCCTTGCCGATCAGCCCTAGGCAAAGAAGCAGGTGCCCTCCTTCTCCCCATGGTCTGCCCGGAACAAACAGCGCGTCGAAGAATCCGTAAGCGGGCGACCAGTTGCTGGAATCCTCGTCGATCCGGGCAATGAGAGCTTGCGAAGAGGAAAAAAAGGCGCCGCTTGGATCGAGAGGCCAGAGGTTTCCGAGCCATTGAGAAACCCAGACAGTGTTCAGTTCCGAAGACCAGAAATGGCGGCTCCTCGAAGGACGACTTGCCGCTGCCGTCGGCAAGACTTCCCAACCGATCTGTTCACGGCCTTTGGCGATCTTGCCCAGACGCTTGAGCAATCCGGGCTTTGAAGGCGCGGCGCCGGGTTTCGCCTCTGGGATCGAGATATCGACTTTGAACTTGACGTGCTTCCAGCGCAAATCGCCGGATTCCCGCTGCTCATGCGACGTCGACCAGGTGAATTGCGCTGGCGCAGCTCCTCCCGGCCACGTTTCCGTACAACCCAGCAATGCCAGCACTTCGCGCCAATCGTGCATCGGACTGCGTGCGCGCGCTGCGGACACCCAGGCGGCATAGGGCGCACCGGGGCTCGGTTCTACCTCACCGCCCAGCGCAAACCGCGCGACGTGCCCCAATTCGCCGGAGATCGTGCCGGCTTGCTTCAACGCTTCTGCGCGATTGTCTGGCGCAAGGCGAATGAGCGAGCGATGGAGATCTATCGATTCGGCAATTTGCGGTCTGTCGGATTGCCGCTGAAGCCGTTCGATCCAGACCAACGGGTCGATCCACCCGCCGCTATGGGTTGGACAGGAGAGGACTTCGCGCGCTTTGCCGCTGACCACACGCCGGGCAATGGCGCTCAAGTGGTTGACGACGGGAGCGAAAGCGTCCTCAGCCGTGAAATATTGCCTGCTCCCGCGGTCGGCCTTGTGCAAGGTTCCGGTGGCCCAAGTCATGAGCACTGCCAAGACTGCCTGCGCAGCGCCCGGTGACGCGGCGCCGAGCCCGTTCATGCTCGGAGTACCCTTGTTGATCCGGTGCAGCATCGGAGCGACCCGTTTGTCGAAATCCTCGGGCCGCTGATCGGCAAGTCTGCTGATGCCATCGATCAGCCGCTCGACCTCATCGGGGCTGTTGACCACTTCAACACAATGTAGGGCTGTGTCGATCAATTCGTCGAGGTCGACAATCGGATCAATCCGTTGCTCCTCGATCAACACTTTATGAGCGAGAATGTCACCGTCGATCGGCGTGTAAGGTTCAGGTGAAGCGATTTGCTCTGCTCTTGGCAAATCTTCGGCAGCCAGGCTTGTTTTCGAAAGCAGTTCAGCAAGAGCAGGTTGGTTGCTCGCTGCGACAAACCCGCCGAGATCCGCAATGTCTCGCCAGTAAGTGTCTGGCACGTGATTGGAGTGGGCAGCCAATATTGCAATTGCCTTGGCCTGTACGTCCGGATGGACATGCCGCAGCCCTTCGCCAACGGCTTCAAGAGCCGCCGGTGAGGTGGAGCCAGACTGCGCTGTTCGCTTGATCACCTTGTCCAGCAGCCGCAACGCCGCCATCGCGTTGCCCTTCGCTTCGCCTCCAAGGACACCGGGCATTTCGCGGATCACCATCGGATCGTCGAGTTTCTTGAACGCTTCAATCTTGGCCAGCATGTCGACCGCGAATTTCTGAACCAGTCCGACCTTGTGGCAGAGCAAGTCGATAAAGCCTTGCTGACGACTGGTTAGTTCTGCCTCGGACGGCTCCATGGATTTGAAGAACTTGGCGTAGCCGGAAAGCTGGTTCTGCTTGATATCCGACTTGAGCCCGTTGACCGCGAGATCGAGCAGCTTTGTGCGGTCATAATGCCCTTCATCGGACAGCTTCTTGAGCGCTTGCGGCCAAGTCTCGTAATCATCAGCGGCGCCGCGGGTCAGCCATTCATTGGTGTTGAACGCGCTGGTCTCTACCCGGAATAGCCCTTCAATGTCTTCGAGCAGATCGGGATCAGAAAGCAGTTGTTGGCTTAGCGGAGGTGGCTTGATTGAATCCGGGCGGTGGTGCCCGGTTCGCATGTGTTCCCAGGCGAACATCTCGTAATATTTGTCGGCAGTTGGTTTGGCGGCAATGCCTGCCTTTACCCAACCTCGTATCGTCGGAAAATCGAGTGAGGTGAATTCGGCCTGCAACTCGTGATCGATCCAGTCGTCGATCCAGTCAGGTCGCCGATCCGAGATCACCTGCTCGACATGCTTTCGATTTTGGTAGTCGATGTGAACCGTTTGCTTTTTGACCGCGGTCAGAGGCCCGCAAGCAAACACGGCCAGCACTGCGCGTTGGGTGTCGGGTTTGTGCCAGTGCGACCAGGATTCGCCCTTGCGCTTGGACAAGACCTCTTTGAGTCGCTCCGAAGCCTTGGCATTGGCTTTGCCGCGGTTGAGTTGGTTGTGGAGTTGCTGCGCGGTCGTCGACAGCTTGGCACGCTCGGTCTCAGGCATTCCCGAGAAGGCGCTGACAACATCGCTGCCACTGGACCCATCGACAACCAGCGTTTCGAGTTCCTCTGGGGTCATTCCTGCGCAGTTCCTTCCTCGATTTCCTGTGCCAGCAAGGACGCTGCCAGGATGTGCTTGCAAGGGCCGCGTTGGCCCTGAAACTTGCTGAACCAGGGGCAAGTGCAGGCCTCCGCATCTTCGCCCAATCGCACCCGGTGGACAGTCCCGGTACCGTCCACTTCGAAGATTGAAGGCTCCGTTCCGGACCCGACCGATATGCGCTTCACCTTGCCGGCTGCTATCAGCTTTCTTGCGTTTCCAAGGCGCGGCTGCATCGCCTCGACCTTTTCGAGATCGAATGGCAGCTCGCGGTGGAAGTATTGCTCGGTTGCAGCGTCAAAGCCTGCCAATCCGCGGCTCCCCAGGACAGCAAGAGCGCCTTCGACTTGCTGCTCGGTCAAACCTAGCCCGGCCGCCAACTCGCCTGGATGAAGTTCCGACTGCCATTTGAGGCTTGCCCGAACTCTTGCGATAACTGCATCCTCAGGCGGACTGGCGAGGGCGGAGAGCACCTGACCTTCACCGGAAAACCCGCGATAGACTTCCGGGCTTATGAGCAGGAAGAACGACCCCTGATCATAGCAAACCTCCCAGGCGCTCGCACCGCTGTCGTCGTCTCCCCAGACCTTGAGCGACTTGGCGCGTAGCAGCAGCGGCTCGATCACTTTCACTCGGTGGGTGCCGAGGATCGGCACCGATCCCCGTTGTTCCCGTTGACTCGCTCTGATCGAACGACCGCTGGATATTGCGTATGTCGGTCGCTTCGGCCGCGCAGCCTTGGGGAGGGACCGCAGGAAGAGCAGTGCCTCGGCTGCGGGAACCTCCATTTTGATATCGAGCCGCGGCATGTAGGCTTGGACTTCGCTAAATCCCTTGATCCAGCGTAGCGGCAGTTTGACCTTCTTCTCGACCGTCCTCTCATTGCCCTTGCTCAGCACGACCTCGTCGGCGCCTACGGCGAACTCGACCTGTTCGTCATCGCGAAGTCGCAGCAGCGCGTTGCGCATATCGGCGTTGAAATCGACATTGGTCGTCCCGCGTCCGTGGCAGTTTCCTTCGAACACGCCTTCGGGCAAGTTGGCGCGCGCATAGACACCGCAGCAACCGCTGAAGCCTTCAACCCTCAGGATCTGTTCGTTGCTTGTCAGTACCGGGTCGAGAATCGGAGGAATCGGCAGAAAGAAATGCGTCCTCACGACCTCGCTCAGCACATATAGCATCTCCCCCGTCTGGCGCGGCCGCCGCAACTTTCCATCGAAGAAATATGGCGTTGCGAGATCGGCGTTGCAGGTCGCGAGCGAAAATTGCGGCCCGCCCAGATCGTTCGCTGCGATGGCTGAGGGGTAAGAGTACCGGTATGTGAAGTCGAGCGCTGCTGACATGATGACCCTCCCGGACGACAAGAAGTACTCATCGCCCGGGGCAAGTCAAAATTTCCTTAGCGCGTGTACACTGTTCAGCGAATGACTTCGATGAGATGTCCGCCATTGGCCGTTGCTTCCGTCTTGAATCCAGTGCCTGTGAAGCGCTGGATCAGGTCCATGGCCGTTTTTGTGTGCAGGCTCAGCTTCACGGTCGTGAATGCACCGCCACGCGCGATAGCGAACGGGAGCAGCAGCTGATCCTGCAGATACGGCCCGGCAAAGGCGCCGCTCTTGAGGTAACCGGCCATGCGTTTTGCTGCCGTCTTGGCGAGGCGTTCAGCGGGCACACCGATCTTGCCGAAGCCGGACATGACTTCAGTCACGTGATCGAACTCGGCTTCGATTAGCAGGACGTTGCCTGGACCTTCTTCGGCAGCGATCTGGCGTGTCCGGAAAGCTTCCTCAGGCCACTCGGTCAGAACTTTGCGCGCCGATGCGAGCTCGCGCTCCGCGACGTCAAACGGAACGCCGGCAACGACCGCTTCGGTCTGGCAGGATTGCATTGAGCCACGATCAAGACATTTGATCGGCTGCAGCCCGGATGGTTCGATATCGACCACGATCCGTCCGCCACCACGAGGAAAGAACCCATGGCGTTCAAGCTTGGCGCTGACCTGCGGCCCCATGCGCGAAAGAAGCGGGAGCAAGGTCTTGGCTGTGAATTCGTAAGGTGGAGACGCCATCGCGTGGGTGCCACCTTCAATCACCAGACGCGAAGGAGCATCGGCAAGCATCAGGGGCACGATCACCGTCTGCAACACCAATCCAGTGCTCCCAGCCGTGCCGACTGCGAAGTGATACTCTCCCGGCGTGACTGAGCCGGGGCGGAAGGTGATTTCCTCCGACCCCACCCCAAGCCCGCTCGCTTCGGCATTGCCGATCAGGCACGCAGCTTCGAGCGCCGTGACGTGCTGACGTTTCATGCCGGGCTTTTCGCGCCCGCCTCGGATGTTGGTGATGGTGAAGGACTCGCCGGTCAGCAGCGAGAGGGCCGCGGAATACCGCAGCACCTGCCCGCCGCCTTCGCCTTCGGAGCCGTCGATCGTAATCATTCCTTGTCTACCATTTCGATGAAGAGGCGCTGGGCCTCTTCGGCAAATACATCTTCGCTGATCCGCTCGGGAACTTCGTCCGCGCGGGTCAGTTTGTCGGCAATAAGTGCCTCAAGTTCTGGAATGCGGACCGCGTTGCCCGCTTCTTTGGTCTTGGCTTTGAGCGCGATCAGTTCCTCGATCTGCGCGATCAGAGCGACCGGCAAATCCGCCGCTTCGATCAACCCCGCCATTTCCATTGGCGGACGGCGCGAGGGATCGAGCCGCAAGGCGCGGATCGAGAGGGCCGGGCGCAGCGCGTAGAAGTAGCGCTTCACAGGAATGTCGTCGCCATCGGCGAACCAGCGATCGACGCTGCCCTTGCCGAGATTTGCGTAGTGCCTGGCGTAACCGCGCGGGTTGAAATGCGCATCCGCCAAGGCGCCCAGCTGCTCGATCACAGGATCAGGATCGATGTAGCGGATCGGGCTCTTCATCCATTCGGATACGACCGCATTGTGCTTGAGCATCAGCCCCAGCGTCTTGCGGATATCCCAACCGTTGAGATCGATTTCATCGACGATCGGTCGTTCGATCACATCGCGCGGAGCCTTAAGCGCGAGATAGTCGCGGCGTGGGCGGACATAGATGAACCGCACGTCGTAATCGCTGTCGGGCGAGGGAAATCCCCACGCCCGCGAGCCGGATTCAACCGCGAGCAACAGGCGCACGCTTTCCTTGCTGGCAAGCGTGGCCAGACGACGGTCGATCTCTACGCGGATCTCGGGAGCTATTGCGTGTGGTGCGGTCATGATTGCTGATTCTCAGATTTCAGGAAGGCTTTCATCTCATCGCGCGAGCAGCAATTCTGCCACCTCGCGCCAATCTTCACATCTCTGGTATTCGAAACTCCCATTGCCCCTCGAATTGCGCGCGCGTTGGGATCCGCAAAACTGGATCCGCGTACTGACCGTTCTCATGTGGCTAAGCACGTCGAGGCGATCATCGATGAAGACCGAGATGCCGAGCCGCTTGCAAATCGGCGCCTTGTCCTTGCGCTCTCTGCAGAACAGCACGTTGCTGCGCTTAAAGCCGGTTCGAGCGTAGAAGTCATGATACTCGAGCCAGTCGAGCGACTTTTGCTGCACCCTCGGTCCGCATTTCGAAACGATGTACATCTCGTCGCCGAACCGCTCTTCGCGCAAGCGCCGGATGGTTTCGGCAGCGCCTTCGAACATCGGTGTTTCGAGATAGTCATTCGTGAAAAAAGATGTGTCTCCTTCGGTTTCGGCGGGCTTTATGATGACCCCGCCAATATCAATTCCAATTTTGTCTTTCATTCCAATCAGATTCGTAATTTCAATTTGTTTGTATGGTGCGAAGCAAGCGATGCCCGCGAGGGGGATTACCCCTTCACGCACACCACCTGCTTCAGCGTATGGACGATCTCGACGAGGTCGGCCTGAGCCGCCATTACCGCCTCGATCGGCTTGTAGGCCTTGGGCGTTTCGTCAATCACGCCTTCGTCCTTCCGGCATTCGACACCGGCCGTGTCCGCGATGTGCTCATCGAGCGTCACCAGCTTCTTGGCCTGCGTCCGGCTCATCACCCGGCCTGCGCCATGCGAGCAGCTATCGAAGCTCTCCGCATTGCCCAGACCGCGCACGATGAAGCTCTTCGCGCCCATCGAGCCCGGGATGATGCCGAGTGTACCCTTCGCGGCCCGCACGGCCCCCTTCCGGGTGACCAACACGTTTTCGCCGAAGTGGTTTTCCCGCGTCACATAGTTGTGATGGCAGTTCACCGCTTCGCATTCGGCCTCGAACGGCTTGGCGATCAGTGACCGCAGCGCATCGAGCGCATGGGTCATCATCACCCGCCGGTTGAGCGCAGCAAAGTCCTGCGCCCATTCGACCGCTTCGACATAATCGTCGAAGTGCTCCGTCCCTTCCGGGAAGTAAGCTAGGTCTTCATCGGGCAGGTTGATATGCCACTGCCGCATGTCCTTCTTCGCCAGTTCGATGAAGAACCGGCCGATCGCGTTGCCGACGCCCCGCGATCCGGAATGCAGCATCACCCACACACGCTGGTCCTGATCGAGGCACAGCTCGAGGAAATGGTTCCCCGTGCCGAGCGTGCCGAGATGCACGACCGTGTTCGAGTTCTTCAGCTTCGGATACTTGGCGACGATGTTGCCGAACCGCACGGCCAGTTCGGCCCATGCATCGACAACCACCTGAGGCGGGTCGCCCCAGGCGCCCTTGTCCCGGCGCCGACCCGAAGACCGTCCATGCGGGACGGCGGCTTCGAAAGCCGACCGGATGCCGGCAAGGTTGTCGGGCAGGTCGCTCGCGACCAGTGAGGTCCGCGCGGCCATCATGCCGCAACCGATATCGACGCCGACTGCTGCCGGGATCACCGCACCCTTGGTCGGGATAACCGAACCAACGGTCGCGCCAATACCGACATGCACGTCCGGCATCGCCGCCACATGCTTGAAGATAAACGGCATCTGCGCCGCCTTGGCGAGCTGCGCCTTGGCCTTGTCGTCGACGGGAACGCCGCGCGTCCACATCTTGACCGGAGCGCCGCCTTCCACATGCTGATATTCGTAAGTCGTCTGTGTCATCGCGACCTCCATTGCTTCGTTTCAATTCCTAGTGCTGGCGACAAGGACTTGGCGAGACGCTTTTTGTCTGAGCTACTTCGGTTTCCCGAGGGTGGGTTCGAGCCACCGACCTCCCGCTATCGCAGGCGCTCTATCCATGTAGTCCCGCCAGCATTCGCCAGCTTCGTAATTCCAGTGCCGGCGGCGAGATTTGGTGAGACAGCCTGAATTGCTCCAGGGGTGGACTCGAACCACCACGGTCTTGCGACCTTTACCGATGTAGTCCCACCGGCATCCGCCAGCGTTGTATTCTTCGTGTGCGGATCGGACATCCGTCCGATCCTTGCTGCACCACCCGCGCCCTCCACCCTTCCACCCGGATCGCAACCCGGTGTGATAATCCGGGTGGAAGGGTGACGGGAGCGGGTGACCTGGCAATTCCCAAAATTTGCGTCCACGGCGACGAGTTTGGTGCAAAAGACGTTTCCCGCTTTTCCATTTAAGCTACAGGCCCCCAAAGTGATGGACCCGACGGGGATCGAACCCGCATCTGGCGTTCCTGAGACGATGTATTCCTCTGCGGCATTCGCCGTGGATTTGGAAAACGGTCGCGGCGACAAGAAGTGTCTGAGACGTCGGCCCTTAAGCTACTTCCACATGCGGGATTTGAACCCGATCTCTCCGGACCGCTTGCGCAAGCGACATCGGAGCGCTTTTCCCAACGGGGCCTGCTTCGTGGTGGATGTAGTCCCGGACTGCATTCGCCGCGGCCGTTTTCCAAATCAAATTCATTTCAATCAAAGGTCACGGCGACCAGTTCTGAACAAGACTTCCCAAAAGGGACTGTGCTCTACCCGACTGAGCTACCACCGGTTTCCCGATGAGCGGGATTCGAACCCGCGACCGCAGCATTAGCAATGTAGTCCTGCCCGGCATTCGCCGTGACCTTCATTCTTTCCTTTCTGCGCTACCGCCTCTCTGGAAGAGCGCGGTTACACTTCGACTTCGTTGACGATCTCGACCCAGTCGCGGGCTTCGCCATTGGCAAAGCGCGCCATTGCGCCGAACACCGCGTCGGTGAACCCACCGACATTCATGATATCCTGACGATCCTTGGCCTGGCTCGAACCGTAAGGCTGGATGTCGATGCAGATCAGCTTCGCGCCCGGGTTACGGGCCTTTAGCTGCTTCCACTCCTTCATCACCGCAGTCGGCCCGTAATAGTTGCTATCGATCCAGGACTGGTTGTCCGAAACGATAACAACGGTGTCGACCTCGGCACGCTCGCGGTTGAGATTGGCCAAAGGTGCAGAGACCTTCGTCCCGCCACCCCAGATCCCGGCCAGCTTCTCGGCGTTCACCGCGAGACGGGCATAAGGATCAAGCTTCACATCAACCACGCGCTCGGCAAACGGCATTACGCGGGCCTTCCGGTTCGTGCGGAGCACCGCAGCAGCGACCAGGGCCGCCACGTCGATACAACGAACAACCGAAGTTGCACCCTTGCGATACCCGGTCGCCGGGGACTGCATCGAGCCCGAAACGTCCGGACAGACCACAACGTTGCCCTTCAACTTCGGCACCTTCGACACCGAGGCTTCGAGCGCCTTTTCGAGCGCAGCCTGCACCTCCAGCGGAACGCCGTCACCGACCTGAGTCATGGCGGTCATCAGCTGATATGGTGCCGGACGCACGCGGGCTTGCGCTTCGCGATCGGCCAGTCGGCCCGCGACCGTCTTGGTCACACCCTTGACGCCAAAGGCACCGTGACGGGCGAGGGTGTTCAGGTTCATTCGCAGCGCCTGCCAACCCATGCGATCAGCGAGCACAGCCCACTGCTTTCGAGTCAGTTCGAACGACGTCAGCCATTCGAACGGAACGTCCGGCAGCGGACGCGACTTGTCCTTCTTCCACGCTTCGAGTGCAGCGATCTCGGCCGGCAGAGCAGCGACATCATACGGCTTGCCGATCAGCCAGCCGTAGAATGCACGACGCTCGGCATCGACTGGTGCCGGGTGAACCATCTTGACGATATCCGCCAGGCTCGGGTCTTTGCCGGTCGTCGCGTGCATCAGCTGTCGGTACGACGCCTGCTCAAGCCATTCGCGCACAAGGCGCTTGGGGCGCGAGCCGAGCGAGGTACGGCCGGCCTGTCCCGAACGCATGATCTGCACGAAGTTGCGCAGCATGCGCCCGTTATCGATCACGCGCTTGAACACCGGAACCGAAAGGTCCGGATCTGCCGTGGTCAGCACCGCCGCAAGCAGCGCGGGCATATCCTTCATCGCACCCGACTGTCGCGCATAGATCGCGCATTTGGCAACCCATTCGGCATCGACCTTGCGCGCTGTATCGAGCACATCGGCAAGCTGTGCGTCGGCTCCCGAATAGAAGCCGTCCGACAGAGTGCCGGTCGCTGCCAGCTGCGCAAGCTTGGCTTCGGGGCCATAGGCATAGGCGTTTCCGCCAGCCAGGTTGAACACATCGGTGCGCGGCAAGATCTTTGCGACTGCGCTGGAAAACAGGTTCTTGTTGGCCATAGTCCAACTCCACTTCGTAATTCGTTCTTGGGCTCTTGGGGCGGTCGGCCCATTCCGACCGCCCCTGTTCCTGCTGCATTGTCGGGAGTTCGACGTGCCCGACGCGAAGTATCTTGCAGGGGGTGTGCCAAAAGTGATTGAGCTACCCGGTATCTCGATTAAAATACTGTAATATTTACGCTATTTCCGAATCTGCATCGACCGCTTCAAAGGAGGTGGTCGATCAATAACGAGACTGTTGTCTAAAGACTTATCCAATTGTATAAAATCATCATGAAACCGCTCACTGTCTTCGGCTTCCTTGGATCAACACTCGACGCAGCGAAATTCGGCCCGAGCCGGTGGAACAAGTGGCGCCCCACTGTCAGCATCTGCATGCAGGATGATCTGCGAGTGGATCGATTTGTGCTGATCCATGGCGAGCAGCATCAGAAACTCGCCGACTGGGTCAAACGCGACATCGCCGATGTCTCGCCCGAAACGGAAGTGTCGCCGCAAATTCTCAACTTTGGCGATCCATGGGACTTCGAAGAGGTATATGGGAAGCTGCTCGATTTCGCGCGCGAGTTTCCGTTCGATCCGGACAACAACGATTACCTGATCCACATCACCACCGGCACCCACGTCGCGCAGATCTGCCTGTTCCTGCTGACAGAGGCGCGGTTCCTGCCTGGCAAGCTGCTGCAGACCCAGCCGCGGCGTGGGCAGCCGCAACCGATCGGGACTTGGAATGCGATCGATCTCGATCTGTCGCGCTACGATTCCATCGCAACCCGGTTTGCCGATGCCAGCGCGGAGAGCACCAGTTTCCTCAAAAGCGGTATCGAGACCCGAAACGAAGCCTTCAATCGCATGATCGAGGAGATCGAGCAGGTTGCCATCCGCAGCCGTGCGCCGATCCTGCTGATGGGGCCGACTGGCGCCGGCAAAAGCCAATTGGCCCGCAAAGTTTATGAACTGAAGAAGCTGCGGCATCAGGTGGTTGGGCCGTTTGTCGAAGTCAACTGCGCGACACTGAAGGGCGACAGCGCGATGTCGGCGCTGTTCGGGCACAAGAAGGGTGCGTTCACCGGTGCCGCAAGCGACCGGGCGGGGCTGCTCAAGAGCGCCGATACAGGTGTGCTGTTTCTCGATGAGATTGGGGAACTGGGCCTTGACGAGCAGGCGATGATCCTGCGCGCGATTGAGGAAGGCAGGTTCCTTCCTGTCGGGGCCGATACAGAGGCCACCAGCGACTTTCAGTTGATTGCAGGCACCAACCGCAACCTCGTCGAAGCCGTGGCCGAAGGCACGTTCCGCGACGATCTGTTTGCACGCCTCAACCTCTGGACGTTTGCCTTGCCTGGACTGGCGGAGCGCCGCGAGGACATCGCGCCGAACCTTGAGTACGAACTCGAACGATTTGCCGAGCGGGAAGGAACGCGAGTCACCTTCAACAAGGAAGCGCGAGACGCCTATCTCAGCTTCGCCGAATGCCCGGCAGCCTCGTGGCATGGCAACTTCCGCGACCTCGCAGCGAGCGTTACGCGTATGGCTACGCTTTCACCCAATGGTCGGATCGACAAGCAAGCGGTCGATTTCGAACTCGCGCGCCTCAAGGCACTATGGTCCGGTGAGACCGTTGCAGCTGGCGATTCCCTGGAGGGCTTGCTGCCAGCCTCTTCGCTGGACCGGATTGACCCGTTCGACCGTGTGCAGCTGGCATTTGTGGTCGAGACCTGCCGCGCCAGTCGCAACCTGTCGGAAGCCGGCCGAACTTTGTTCGAACATTCGCGCAAGGCTCGCAAATCGACCAACGATGCCGATCGCCTGCGCAAGTATCTCGCGCGGTTCGATCTCGACTGGGCGCAGCTGTCTCGCGTCGACTGACGCGGACAGCGAGAGTTCGCTATCTCTCTCGCACCCTGGAGAGGAAGGTGTTGACCTGGTCGTTGAGGGTCTTCGCCTGCTCCTCCAGGTCATTGGCGCTGGTCAGCACCTGACTGGCTGCGGCGCCGGTTGAAAGTGACAATTCGCGCACATCCTCGATGTGGCTCGTCATCTTTTCGGTCCCTCGGGCAGCAAGATCGATGCTCCGTGCCAGATCCTGGCCAGCGACGGATTGCTGATCGACGGCGGTCGCGATCGAAACTGCGGTCGTTTCAAGCTCCTTCACCTGGTTTGCGATCGACCGGAGCGCGCTGACGCTGGCACCGGTCGTGTCCTGCATGGCGCGGATCTGTTCTGCCACCTGCTCGGTTGCCCGGCTGGTCTGCATTGCGAGCTCCTTCACTTCGCTTGCAACCACTGCGAACCCTCGGCCGGCCTCGCCACCGCGAGCCGCTTCGATTGACGCATTCAGAGCCAGCAGGTTGGTGCGCTGGGCGATGGTCTGGATCAACTCCACAATCTGACCCACCTGATCAGCTGAATCCGCAAGCGCCGAAATTGTCTCGTCCGCTTCGTTGGTGGCGTCGGTTGCCAAGCGCGCCAGATCGCTCGAAGTGGACGCTTGGCGGCTGATCTCGCCGATCGAGAGCGCAAACTCGTCGCTAGCTGCAGCTGCGGCAGTCGCGCCGGAATTGGCATCGGCCATATCTTTCGACACTCGAGCAGTGCGTTCGGTGGTTTCCTCGGCGGTCTCTGCCATCTTGGTTGCCGTGCTGTGCAGCTCGCTGGAAGCATCGGCGACCTTGAGAACAACTTCTCCGACGGTGCGCTCGAACTGCTGCGCGACTTCGGCCAGAAGAGCGGCCTTGCGTTCTTCCGCCTCCCGGCGTTCGCGCTCCCTTTCGCGTTGGAGCTCGACTTCTTCCTCGGCCCGTTCTGCGCGTTCACGGGCCCATGCTTCGAGCTTCCGGTTGGCGCGTTTGAACAATTCGAGCGCGTTGACCATGTCTCCAATCTCGTCCTTCCGGCTGTGCCCGGAAACTTCGAAATGCCGGTCGCCTTTTGACAGGCGGTTCATCCCGTTTGTCACTTCGGCAATCTTGCGGGAGAAATCTCTTGATAGGTAAGTGAGACCGAAGATCAGTATTGCACCTGCAGCCAGGCCCAGGATGGCAAGGATCGTCACCATAGAAAAGAAGTAGTCGATTCCCGTCTGCTTGATCGTAGCGCTGGCCTGGTCGAATTCGGCAGCGAATTCTCGCGATTGCACGACCAGTTCGTCCCCCTTGTCGGAAACTTCATATGCTAGGGCTTCCGATCGAGGCGTCCGGCCTTCACTCCTTATGACGCTGATGACCTGTCCGAATGCGTCATTGTACTCGGACAGACTGGTGCGAGTCTTGCTCACGCTGTCGGCAAGAGGAGGCACATGTTGGGTGACGGTTTGGTCGATAGAGTCGATTTGGGCCTTGGCAGTTGCAAAGCTTTCCCGCTGGCGTTCGAGGATTTCCGGCTCCTGCTCGAACAGAAACCTTGCTGTGTTGTAGCGAAGTTCACCGGTGGTGCTGCGCAGTTCGGCAGACAGCAGCACAGCATCCTGAATGTCTGCGGAAACCTTGTATCGAGACCACAATTCCGAAAGGCCGAGCCCGAGGATCAACGCCATCGCGAACCCGACGGCGAAGAACGTGCCAAAAACTGTATGGATTTTTGCCGAGAGTTTTAGGTCGCGGAACCAGACAAACCGTTCCAAAAGGCTCGACGGAGCGGGCTCGGCGGCAACTGGGCCAGGCGAATTGGCGCTTTCGTCCTTGAATTCGGCCAGCAACTCTTCCGGGAACTGCGGAACAGCCAGCTCCTCAAGCTCGTCGCGCCGTGTCATCATGTTCATGCCGCAAATCCCTCAGGCCATCGCGGCGATTTCTGAATGAAAATCCTTTATATTCTGTTGATCACCTAGTGGTTTCCCCCAGGCTACGGGTTAACCGGTTCGTACCTTTGCAAGGAACAGGTCGACCTGCGATCGTAATGTGGAAGCCTGCTGTTCGAGATCTGTCGCGCTGTCGAGAACCTGACTGGCCGCCGAGCCGGTCGACAAGGAAAGATCGCGAACGCCCGAAATGTGGTCGGACACCTGCTCGGTTCCGCGAGCGGCTAGATCGATGCTTCGCGCGAGATCCTGTCCCGCAACCGATTGCTGATCGACCGCACTAGCAATCGAAACTGCAGTCGTCTCAAGCTCCTGAACCTGTTCGGCGATAGTGCGCAGGGCGCCTACGCTCGCGCTGGTCGTGTCCTGCATGCCGCGAATCTGTTCGGCAATCTGTTCGGTAGCCCGGCTGGTCTGCATCGCGAGCTCTTTGACCTCGCTGGCAACCACTGCAAATCCGCGCCCCGCCTCTCCGCCTCGCGCCGCTTCAATCGAGGCGTTGAGAGCGAGCAGGTTTGTGCGTTGTGCGATTGTCTGGATCAGTTCGACGATCTGGCCGACTTGATCGGCCGAGCTCGAAAGATCGGAGATGGTCGCATCTGCCTCGGTGGCGGAAGTAGTCGCCTTGCGTGCGAGCTCGGCAGACGAGGCGGCCTGACGACTGATTTCGCTGATCGACATCGCAAACTCGTCGCTAGCGGCCGCCGCGGCAGTTGCTCCCCGATTGGCTTCGGTCATCGACTGAGCAACCTCGCCTGTGCGTGCGCTCGTCTTCTGGGCTGTGTCGGCCATTGTTTCCGAGGTCGCCTGCAATTGGCTTGAGGCAGCGGCAACCCCACTGACAATCTCTCCAATGGTCCGTTCAAACTGATCGGCCACGTTGTGGAGTGCCCGGTCACGTTCGACGCGTGCTTCTTCGAGCTCTCTTTGTTTGCACGCTTGCTCTTCAAGCTCGATCTTAGCCCGTTCGGACCGCTCCAGGCTTAACCGCTCGAGACGAACTCCCGCACGATGGAAGACTTCCAGAGCCCGCGCCATCTGCCCGACTTCGTCGCTTCTGTCCTTACCAGGAAAGGCCACATCCTTGTCGCCGCTCGCGAGCTTACTCATTTGCGCGGTCAATTCGGCCAGAGAGCCGGTGACATTTCTGCTCAGGTATCGCTCGGCGACAAGTGTCAGCAAAGTCAATGTCGCGGTGAGACCGATCCAGACCGAAAGCAAGGTCCAGATCAGCGCCAGACCTGACTTGGCAGCTTCCGACTCCGCTTGTCCGAGCAGCGCTGCGATCTCCAACCCGGCATCGAGCACGGTTCCGCCAATAGCGGTTACTGCGGCTGCGCGGCTTTCGACGGAAGCAGAACTCCTTCGATCTGGATCGAAGCTCGAAACCTGTTGACGGTACTCGGCAATCCCGTCGGCGACAACGTGCAGTTTCTCGGATGCCTCAGGATTGGTTGCCACCAGCATGTCACGTAGCGGCTGAATCTTGGCTTCGGCACGAGCAAGTCGGTCGAGCGCCGCCTGCCCTCTTGCTTGATCGCCAACGGTGAAAAACATCTCAGCATGACGCTGCGCTTCGCTTATGTCGAACAGCAAGCGTTCCGCAGCGATGACCTTTTCGTGTGCCAATTCGATGCTCTTGGAGCGCTCACCCAATTGCAGGTAGCCGACGATCACGAAGATCCCTGCGAGCAATGCAAATCCAAGATTGAAACCGAAGAATACGCGAATTTTCTGGCCCACAGGCAGTCCAAGGAACCATCCGTCCAAGCGCCGCAAAAGCGATCCCGATCGAACAGTCTTTGCTTCCGTGGCGTGTTCCGCAGCCAGGTCGACGGCGATTTCCTGAAGCGCGCTCATGCCGCCTTACCGCTCGCGGTCCGACGCAGATCGGTATCGATCGGGACGGCAAGATTCGTCTGCGCTTCGATAAGGCGGTCAATCTCCGCGGCAGGCAAGGCCTTGTAAAACAGCCAACCCTGGATTTGATCACAACCCGCAGTGCGAACCATTTCGGCTTGCTCGTTTGTTTCTACGCCTTCAGCTGTAACTGCCATATCCAAGGCGCGGGCCATGGCGATGCTTGACAGCATCATTGCCCGGCTGCCGTCGTCTTCGCCGGCAAGGACGACCAAGCTGCGATCGAGTTTGAGCTTTTCGAACCGGAACTGACGAAGGAACCCGATCGATGCGTAGCCAGTACCGAAATCGTCGAGCGCGATGTTGACGCCGAAGCCTCGGATCAGATCCAGGGTCCGCTCTGCAACGACCGGATCCAGGACCAGGCAAGTCTCTGTAACCTCGAGTTCGAGCAGGTGCGGAGGAAATCCACTTTCTTCCAAGACTTCCCCGAGCTGGATCGGGAACTCCGGGTTGCGCAGCTGTGCGGCGGAAATGTTGACCGAAAGGGTGATGCCGCCCCAGCGCAAGGCATCGGCAACGGCCTGACGCAAAACCCACAGCCCGATGGCGTTGATGAGGCCGGATTCCTCCGCGACAGGAATGAACACATTTGGACCGATATGTCGCCCGTCTCTGCGGTTCCAGCGCAGCAGCGATTCCACAGCGACGATGGTACCATCGTCGGCGTTGACTAGCGGCTGATACGCCAGTTCGAATTCGCCATTGGCAAGCCCGCTGCGCATATCGTCGTCAATTTCACGCACGGCCTCGCGGCGTTGGTCGAACGTTTCGTTGAACCAGGTACAACGCATTTTCCCGCCGCGCTTGGACATGTACATCGCGACGTCGCTGCGGCGGAGCATTTCGCTCGAAGGCAGCCGGTTGTCGGCGGTACTGCGGGCAAGGCCAATGCTGGCGCCGACCGCAATCTGCCGATCGCCAACCTGGACGGGCATTGCCAGCTTTTCGAGCAAGGATCGGCAGATGCCTTCGAGGATGGTTCCTGAAACCGACCCGCCCATCACCGCTGCGAATTCGTCCCCGCCGAGACGATAGCAGAGCGCCTCTCTCCCGCAGGCTTCGCGCAGCAAATTGGCGCATTGCTGTATCAATTGGTCACCTACGGAATGTCCGTAATGGTCGTTAACCTGCTTGAAGCTGTCGAGGTCAATCAGAGCAATGGCGACCTCGTTGTCGCCTTTGGACAACTCATCGATATCTGCGTGCAACGCTCGGCGGTTGGGGAGCTGGCTCAGGGTATCGGTGCTGCCGAGCGTCTCCAACTCGCGAACGCTTGCAAGTCCGGTCCAGACGAGGAGGAACAGCGTCGCCGCATAGATCAAGGCGCCAGAGATCAGGAGAGGGCCGACGGATATCACTTCCAGCCGATCGCTTGCGATTACGGCCATCAGGATAAGGCCGAAAACCAGGGACAGCACCGCGAGCGGCACAGCCACAAGGCCGATTGGCGTCATGCGCCAAGGCTTGCTCTGGTTGGGCACTGACATTCCCCAGGTTGCGCTTGTTGGCGCGGTTACGACCAGCCTGCGTTCCTAAAGATCGCTGACTAATGAAGCGTAAACCTCGATTGCGCAGTTTCCCCGCTCTTGCGCGTAGCGATCACGCCGGAATGGCGTGGCTGACATGCTGGTGATCGACCGGCTGGTACAGGCTGGCCCGGTCATGGGACGGCATGAAGTTGCTGGTTTGACCCACGACCGTTTCTCCGGCGCCGAGCATCAGAAAGCCGTCGCGGGCCAACCCCTCGTGCAGGCGAGTAAACGCGCGCTGGCGGGTCTCCGGACCAAAATAGAGCAGAACGTTGCGACACAAGATCAAATCGAACGGCTGACGGGCTGGAAACGGATCAAGCACATTGTGCTGCAAGAATCGCGCGACGCAGCGCGTCGGCTCAATGACTTGCCAACCCGAGCGACTTTCCTCGAAATGGCGCAGCATTTGCGCAACTCCCAGCCCGCGTTGCACTTCGAACTGGCTGTACAGCCCGCTCCGTGCGGCGGTTATTACGGAGTGCGAAACGTCGGTTCCCAAAATGTCGATATCCCAGCCGCGCCACAGCTCCGCTTGCTCTGCAAACAGCATGGCCAAGGAATAGACTTCCTGACCAGTTGAACATCCTGCACACCAGATCGAGAGGCGCCGGCTTTCGGATCGCTGGCGCGCCAATTGCGGGAGGATGTCTGCGGGCAACTGATCGAAAGTTGGCTTGTCCCGAAAAAAATAGGTTTCGTTGTTGAGCAGAGCTTCGACCACCTTTTGCGAGAGCGCTTGGCCCTGCTCGGAGCTTTCTGGCTGCGCCAGCAAGCAAACGAGCTGGTCGGCATTGCTGATGCCGTATTCCCTGAAGACTCCGGACAAAGCAGTTCCGATCCGCCATCGGCGATTTTCCGTCAGGTGCTGCCCGGTCCGTGCCGTTAGCAGGTCAGCAATGATTTGGTGTGAGGCTTGGCTGGCTTCCACTGATTCACTTCCCGACCGAAGTGTTCGCAGGGACCATCTTTAGGGCTGCATCGCGGAGTTCCTCCGGCGCTGCAACGATAGTCGCAAGCCCTGCCTTGGCGACCGCTCCAGGCATCCCCCAAACGGCGCTCGATTCCATGTCTTGAGCGAAGATCGCTCCACCGCGGTCGAAGAGCTTTTGCGCGCCTTCGATGCCATCGCGACCCATCCCTGAAAGGATAATGGCAAGCGCGTGCCCGTCGCAGGCTTCTGCAAGGCTTTCGAGCATGGGATCGACCGAGGGCATACAGCCGCTCCGCGCCGGCTGTGATGAGGTGCGCGCGATCAGGCGATCCGCAATCCGCTTGACCACCATATGGCCGTGCCCGGTGGCGATCGCGATTTGCCCCGGACGAATCTCGGTCCCTTCTTCCGCAACCACCGTCTTGCGTCCGCTTGCGACTTCGATCTGACGCGCAAAAACCGGAATGAAAGACGATGGCAAATGCTGCGTGATCAGGATCGGCAGGTCAAACTCGCGTGGCAACTCGCGCAGCAGCAGATTGAGCGCATGGATACCGCCAGTCGATGCGCCAATAGCGAGCACCTCCGGTGGCTTGGCAGCCTTTGCCCTGGTCGGCGTGGATACGTGCGTTGGATCGGCAGAAGTTTGAGGCGACTGCTCTTCGATGAGCTTTCCACCAAGCGCTTCGATCTTCGCCAGCAATTGACGGCGATACTCATCGGTAAAACCACCCGGACGCGGCTTAAGCATGGTATCCGCTGCGCCCATCGACAAGGCCGAAACCGTGTGTTCCGCGCCATCTGCCGCGAGCGACGAAACCACCAGAACCTCCGCCCCTTTGGCGGTCTTCAAGAGCGTAGGCAGAGCTTCGAGACCACCCATTCCCGGCATTTCGAGATCGAGCAGAATGACATCGACCGAGAGGACATCAAGCTGAGCGATTGCTCTTTCGGCACTGCTGGCCGTCCCCACGACAACCATCCGGCGATGGCCCTCGATCATGCGCTTGAAGATGGTCCTGACGGTCAGAGAATCATCGATGATGAGCACGCGAACTTTGTAGCACGCTGCATTTTCGGGCTGGGCCGGGGGAGTTTGCTTGCTTTCCCCTAGCCGATCGTCGGGAAAGGCGGCGGGCGCGTTCACGCGAAGCCGACCAACTGCAGTTTGATCTGGAGCGTCTCGTGGTCGAACGGCTTCATCACATATTCGTCGGCGCCGGCTTCGATCGCTTCCCGGATATGAGCCACATCGTTCTCGGTCGTGCAGAACACGACTTTCGGGATGTTTCCATCCGGCCGCTGACGGAGCTGCACGAGAAATTCAATCCCTGAAAGGACGGGCATATTCCAATCAAGCAGGATGACGTCAGGCATCGACTGCTCGCACTTTTCCAGCCCCATTTGGCCATTTTCGGCCTCGTCGACATTGAATCCAAGCGTCTCGAGGATGTGGCGCGATACTTTCCGTATCACGCGGGAATCATCGACGATCAGGCAGTTCTTCATAGCGACCTCTGGTAGAATTTTGCTCGTTCTTATGCGGCAGCAGTGTAAAATGCATTAAGCCGCGGTTCCGAATTCAGCCTGCGGCGCCCCGGGACCGGCGATCAGTGCGTCAAGGTCCAAGAGAAGGGCCGGGCCGAGTGCGGTTTCGATCATTCCTGTCGTGACCCGCGACCATTCTGGTCCAAATCCTCCTGTGACTTGCTCCGGTTGTGCGACACTGGTCGTTATGTCCTCGATCACATCGACAACGAGGGCATAGGAATGCCCGTCAACAGAAATCACTGCAGCGCGCGGGTCGGTTGGCCAGGTAGAGGCCTTAAAGCCAAGCGCGTTGCGGCAATCGATGACGGTCAGCGCCTGGCTGCGCAGAGCGGTGATGCCGGCGATGAAGTCGGGCGTGCCGGGAACGGGCGTGATCGAGCCCAATTCGATGACGGAGCTGACATCGTGAGCGCACAGAACGCACCGCCGCCCGGCGATCTGCGTCATTACCATCAGATCGTTCATGCGCGCCTCCCTCCGGCCACTCGGCGCAAGGCGGATAAGAGGCCTTCGCGATCATAGCGGTAGATCGTATCGTCGTTGTCTCGCGCGTCGGGATGGCTGCGCAACCTTATCACTGATTGCGCTGCCCCTGTGCTGTCGTAGCCCGACCCCTCATCATCGATTATGATCGCGATTCCGTGTTCGTCCGGTTCGTTGTGGCTGACTTCATAGCCAGCGGATTCAACCAGTGGAGCCAGTATGGTGCGCGCCCAGTCGTTGTCGGGTACGTGGCATGTGGCCTTACCGAAGGGGCTTGGTGTCTCGCCATATCGGGCGAACAGTTCATGCCCGTCGAGCACCGCGACGGGGCGACCGTCGACCAACGTCAACCCTTCGAGCAAGGGATCGTTGGGAGCTGGCTTGATCTCGCCAGTCAAGTCGATTGCATCGTCGACTTCGCGAACGGCATAGAGCAGATCGCTCGACCCGTCGGACAAGCGCAGCAGCCGCAGCCGATCTTGTGGGATTGCTCCCTCAGGCAGACCGATCAATGGCAAGAGCGCGCCATCGATTACGGCGCGGGTCTCACCGGAATTCTCACTAATTGCAGAGCCTGCCACAGTCTCAATGCGCTGCACCAGATCGAGCCGGATGGCGCTGCGTCGATCGGCAAAATCGGTAAACAGCATCGCGCTGTGAGCTTCGACGGAAACTGCGTTCTCCGCTTCTTCCCCTTTGCGTTTAACCGGTGAACGGGTTTCGGACACGAGGCCATGATTTTGCGCGATTAGCGGAATGTCTAACACCAGGATCGGTTGCCCGTCTTCCAGCAGCGTTGAGCCACCGTAGAGCTCAGTCGCCATGATGCTGCGCGGAAGGGGTTTTACGACCAGGTCGCAGATGTTGCTGATGTTATCGACCGCGAGTGCGAACAAATCACCGCTGGCGAGACGCAAGAGCACCAGCGTCGCATTGGTTTCATCTACCTGTGCCGGAACTCCCAGCACCTTAGCCAAAGACAGGCAGGGCGTGCGTCGATCGCGAAATGTCACCAGTCCCGTTTCGCCTACGCGCGTAAATTCGATCGCCTCAGAGCCGAGGTGAACGATCTCTTCGACATAGCTTTGGGGGATCGCAAATCGCTGACTTCCGACCGTGACGGTGACGCCGGCAATGATCGAGAGGGTGAGCGGAATCTGCAAGAAGAACAGCGTTCCCATGCCGGGTGTGCTGCTGACCTTGATAGCGCCGCCGACCTTTTCGAGATTGGCGCGCACCACATCGAGGCCGACGCCGCGACCAGAAACATTGCTGACAGTCTCGGCAGTCGAAAGACCGGGCTCAAAAATCAGGTCGACAATCTCGGCCCGCGACATGGTCTCGCTTTGAGCAGCGGTGATAACCTCATTGGCAATCGCCTTTTCGACGATCCTTGCCTCATCCAGCCCTTTGCCATCGTCGCTGACGACGATCGAAATCTTGTTTCCCGATTGCCTCGCAGCGATTGAAATCGAACCAACTTCGTCCTTGCCGGCGGCGATACGTTCGGCCGAGTTTTCTATCCCATGGTCGATTGCATTGCGGATTATGTGCGTCAGCGGATCGCGAACGGTCTCGATCATTTCCCGATCAAGCTCGACATCTCCACCTTCGAGGTCGAGCTGCACTTGCTTGCCAAGCTCGCTGGACAGATCGCGGATCAGTCTGGGCAAAGCGGCGAACAGCGTTTCGATGCGCTGCATCCGCATTCGGGTGATGGCATCGCGAACATCGGACAGGATCGTCGTCAAGCGCTCGAATGGTCCGTCGATCGTTGGCTGGTTGCCCGCCTGGCTCAGGCGATGTGCCAGATCGTTGCGAGCGAGTACAATATCGGAAACGCCGCTCATGACACGATCCAACAGCTCAACCGGGAGGCGTATCGTGCGCTGGGCTGTGTGAGTAGCCTCAGGTCGCTTCGTTGGCTTCTCAGAGCTATTGCGATCGGAGAGCGGTGGAACCGGTTGATCCGTCCCCTCTACGGCCTTCCCGTCAAGCGCTGCGATAAGTTCCTCGTCGTCGCCCGCAGGAAACTCTTCTCCGGCTTCGATTGCGTCAACCAATTGGACGATGCGATCAATTATGGCTAGCACTGCGGAGACGAGGGTGCCATCTGCAACCCGTCGCTCGGCACGCACATCTGACAAAGCATCTTCGGCCGCGTGGCTGAGGGCGGCGAGGTGCGGCAGGTCGAAGAATCCGCAATTGCCTTTGACCGTGTGCACGAACCGAAAGATCGTATCGAGGCGTGCGCGGTCGGTCGGATCGGCTTCCCAGGCGACAATTTCGCCTTGGCTGGCCTCCAGCATTTCCCGCGTTTCTGCGACGAATTCCGCCAGCAGCTCATCCATGTCGCTCGCGCCCTTCTCAAGTAGCAGCGAACTCTATGCGCGATGTTGGTTAACGAACGGCTACTCCGGACGTTAGGCGGGGGCTCGGGAGGACAGGACATAGCGAACCAGCAGGATGGCTGTGATTGCTCCGAACAGGTTTGCTGCGAGTTCGGCGGCATAGACTGCTGAACTGCCCCAGTCTGTCACCAGCAACCATGCAAATGGAAGCATTATGGCGAATACCCTGAGCAGGGATTGCAGGAGAGCAAGGCTGGCGCGACCAACCGCGTTCAGAATGCCATTGGCTACAATCAGCAAGCCAAATCCGGCATAACCCCACGCGGCGATTTCCATGTAGAGTCTGAATTCGGCGATGACTGCCGGGTCTTCGGTGAAGAATTCGGCCAAAGTCCTGCTTGCCGCAACCATCACCACCGCGATCGCCAGACCCCATGCGAGGCAGAAACCACCTGCATAGAGCGCTGCCTCACGAGCGCGTTCGATCTTCTTTGCACCCCAATTCTGCCCCACAATTGCGCCAATCGAGCCGGATAGTGCAAGGAGCGGCACGACCGCAAAGCTCTGCAGTCGACCAGCTGCTCCAAAACCAGCAACAGCAGCCTGTCCCTCAAGCGCGACGACTGCGGTCAGGACTGACAAACCCATGGGATTGATCGAGTTTGACAAGGCGGCGGGCACGCCCACTCGCATGATATCGACCATCGGCTCGATAATCTTGCCTTTGACGACCAGCGAGAGATCGAGGGGAAGCGACGTGCTTCGCATCAGGTAAAGCGCCATGACAGTCCCGAACGCCCAGCCGATGATCGTGGCGTAGGCGGCACCCATCATGCCAAAGCCCGGAAATCCGAAAGCGCCGGTAATGAGGATCGGATCGAGTATCCAGTTGACCGCAGCAAAAGTGATCGAGACATAGCTGGTCTTGCGTGCTTCGCCTTGCGCTCGCAGCGCGCCGTTGCAGCCCATCACCATCAGAGTGATCGGAAACCCGATGGCGAAGGGCTGCATGTAGTCCCGGATCAGCGGAAGCAACTCGGGAGGGGCATTCAGCAGCAGGAAAATGGGATCGATCAGCACGTAGAGTGCCAATCCCAGGATCACGCCGGTTGCCAGCGCAAAGACGATACCGAAGTTTGCCCTCCGCGCTGCGCGTTCCTCGTCTTCCTCGCCAATCGCACGGGCGACCACCGAATTGATCCCAACCATCACGCCGACGCCGAGGCTGTTCAACGCCACCAGGACCGGGAAGATAAAGGAAATCGCCGCGAGAGCATCGCTGCCGAGCTGGCCGATAAAGTAGGCATCGATCACGCCAATCGACATCATCGCCGCGATGCCGATCACCATCGGCAGCGTCTGGCCGACCAAATGT
>CAZJZO010000007.1:0-1162 GCA_964550495.1 uncultured Porphyrobacter sp.
GCTCGAGCGTCACCGGCAATGCGCTTGCATCCTGTCCCAGAGATTTCATCAGTATTGTCGTCCTCCGATTGACAAATCGCTCGGTCAGTCGCGCATGCAACGCATCCGAAAGCTTCGCTTCGACCGCCCGGGCCCGCGCCGCCATCTCGTCGCGTGCGAGCACCCAATCCGGTCGCTGGCAGATATAGGCCCAGGATCGGATTGCGGCTATCCTTCCCTGCAACGTATCGATGTCGCCCTGCATCCGATCAAGCTCGGCAATCCTCGCCGCCACGAAGTCAGCTCCGAGATAGCCTTCGCGCAGATCTTCCCACAGTCGAGCAACGAAGCGCGCATGCGGGTCGACGCCCACCTGCCGGAAATCGGGGAGGGAACAGGCCTCCCAAAAGCGCCGCACCGATCCATGCCCCGAGACCGTCTCGGCTAACGGTTCGCTTGCAAGCCGTTTCAGTACGGCAAGGTCGATGGCTTCCGGAGCGGGGCGCAGCGCCTCCTGCTGGGGTTTGCTTTCAAGGTCGCCAACCAGCACGTCGAGGGCGTCGAATCGCGGTTCGGCCTCGCGCCAATACAGCTTGGTCAGTGGAGCGAATTTGTGCTCTTCGATCGCGAACACTTCTTCTTCGGTGAACTCCAATTGGGCCCCGGTTCGGTCACCGCCGCCTGCGAGAGTTCCGAAGCTCCCGTCGCGCTGGTGCCGACCCGCGCGCCCGGCGATCTGCCCCATCTCGGCCGGGATCAGCCGGCGTTTGCGGCGACCATCGAATTTCGAAAGCGCTGCAAACGCCACATGATGGAGATCGAGATTGAGTCCCATCCCGATCGCATCGGTGGCGACGATGTAATCGACGTCGCCATTCTGGAACAGCTCGACCTGCTTGTTGCGGGTCTCCGGAGAAAGGGCGCCCATGACCACCGCTGCTCCGCCGCGGAACCGGCGCAATGCTTCGGCCATGGCGTAGACCTGCTCGACAGAAAACGCGACCACCGCGCTGCGAGGCATCAGCCTGGAAAGCTTGGCTGCGCCCGAATGGGTCAGAGTCGAAAATCGCGGCCGGTCCTCCATCTCGGCTTCCGGGACCAGCGCTTTCACCATCGGTTCGAGCGTGGCTGAACCTAGGATCATCGTTTCCTCACGCCCGCGGGCATGCAGCAATCGATCGGT
>CAZJZO010000007.1:1262-24591 GCA_964550495.1 uncultured Porphyrobacter sp.
GTGGGGCCGAGCACGGCGCGCACGCGGCTATCGGGGAAGCGGGTGGTCACGATGCCCGTATCTGTCAGGCCCAAACCCTGTCGGCAATGGTGGTTGCGAAATGCCCCACGATTGAACGCACCGGGTTTGTCGATTGCACCTTGCGGCTGGATAGGGGAAACACCCTACCGCGCAGGGGACTCGGTTGGTCGATGGTTAAGTGCATATTTACCTTGATTGGGCAGGAAGAGGCGCCAAAAAGCGCAAAGAGTTGAGGTTGTGCACCGCACCATGCGTGCGGTCGAAGGACAGATGTTGGATCACGCACGCGATATTGGGGATGACGGCGCGGACGAACCCGAAGCGGCGCCTTCACGTGCGCTTGCTCCCTATCTCAAGAATGCGGCGCGGACTGCTCCACCAACCAAGCAACAGGCCTACAAGCGCCAGGCATTGAGCCGGGTTCGCAATTTCGGCGATCGCTATGACGAATGGAAGCTGTCGGCCGGGCAATGGTTCGAACGGCTCGACCTGGCTCCGGATCTGGCAGAGAATATCGGCAGTCGCAGATGGTTTCGCGGCGTCGGCACCATGCTAGGTCTCGGCGCGATTGCCTTCGCGTTCTGGCCGAACATGACACCGCTCGAAGCGCGTCCGTCGATGCCGGAAGGCGAAGAGATCCGCGACGAGTTTCGCAGCCATATGATCATGCCGCTTGCGCTCGGTGCCGATAGCGGGAGGCGGATGGGTCCGACCGAACGCGTAATCCCGTTGGCCAATGCGCCGGAGCGGCCGCAGATCGAGCTGGTCGCGACTCTCGCCGAAGGGGACAGTTTTGCATCCATGCTCCGCCGGGCAGGGGTCTCACGCGGCGATATCGGACGGGTCAGCGCGCTCATCAGCGACGCCATGCCGATCTCCGAGATCGAGTCGGGGACGAAGATCGATATCGTGCTCGGGCGCCGTGCAGATCCCGGCTCTCCACGTCCGCTCGACGCACTGGGTTTCCGAGCACGGTTCGACCTTGAACTGGAGATCGCACGACAGGGTGAAGCGGCTGACGGCGCGCTGACGCTTGAGCGCAACTTTATCCGAGTTGACGACACACCGCTGCGGTTGCGGGGAACGGTCGGCCCCAGTCTCTATCGTTCGATGCGTGCTGCTGGCGTGCCAGCCAGCGCGGCGCAGGACTATCTGCGCAAACTTGACGACCATCTCAATCTCGATCGCGAAGTGCGCTCGACCGACGAGTTCGATATCATAATCGCATATCGTCGGGCCGCGACCGGCGAGCGCCAGGCAGGGCAATTGCTCTATGCCGGGATCGATCGCGGAGGACAGCCAAGCACGCAATTGATGCGTTGGGGTTCGGAAGGGCGATTCTACGAGGCATCGGGCGTCGGTGAGCAACGGCGCGGATTGCTTGCGCCGGTGCCCGGTCCGATCAGCTCGCGTTATGGTATGCGCCGTCACCCGATCCTGGGTTATCGCCGGATGCACGCCGGTCTCGATTTTCGAGCCCGGACTGGAACGCCGATTGTTGCTGTCACCGACGGAACCGTCCGCTCGGCAGGACGAGCTGGCGGCTGCGGCATTGCCGTTCGCTTGCGTCATGGCAACGGGCTCGAGACCCGCTACTGCCATATGAGCAGGATGGCGGTGCGATCCGGTCAAAACGTGCGGCGCGGACAAGTGATCGGCTATGTCGGCTCAACCGGTCTGTCGACCGGTCCCCACCTGCATTACGAGATGTATCGCAACGGGCGTTCGATCAATCCGGCGAGCGTGTCATACGTGACGCGGTCCGAGCTTACCGGCACCGAATTGCTTGATTTCCGTCAGCAATTGATCAAGCTTCGGCAAATCGAACCGGGTGCGGCCCTCGTTGATCTGGAGCCGCTGGCGACCGAAGTGGAAGAACCCAAGCGCGAGATCGAAAAGATCGATAATGCGCAGGAAGTGGACTGAGCCAGGCAATCGCAGCGCGATTGCGCGGTCTGTCAATTTGCGGCAACACGTTCCGCATGACTGGAAGCTATCCCAACACGCGTCTGCGTCGAACCCGCGCCTATGGCTGGAGCCGCGCGCTCCATCGCGAAACTCAGCTGACACCGGCGGATCTGATCTGGCCGCTTTTCGTGACCGAAGGCGAGAATGTCGAACAGCCGATCGGAACCCTGCCCGGTGTCTCGCGGTGGTCGGTGGACGGCATAGTGGCGCGCGCCGAGGAAGCCATTGCGCTCGGCATTCCGGTCGTCGCGCTATTTCCGAACACACAGCCTGAACGCCGCAGCGACGATGGCGGAGAGGCTCACAATCCCGATAACCTGATGTGCCGCGCCATACGCGCTATCAAGCAGGCCTGCGGAGATGACATCGGCGTTCTGACAGACGTCGCGCTCGACCCCTACACCAGTCACGGGCAGGACGGCTTGCTTGACGAAAGCGGCTACGTTGTGAACGACGATACGGTTGCGGCCCTGGTTGATCAGGCGCTCAATCAGGCCGAAGCCGGGGCCGACATTATCGCTCCGTCGGACATGATGGACGGGCGGGTCCATGCGATCCGCATGGCGCTCGAAATGGGCGGATACCACAATGTCCAGATCATGAGCTACGCCGCAAAGTACGCGAGCGCGTTCTACGGGCCGTTTCGCGATGCGGTGGGCTCGGGCGGTCTGCTCAAGGGTGACAAGAAGACCTATCAAATGGACCCGGGCAATATCCGCGAAGCTCTGCGCGAAGTGGAAATGGACATCGCCGAGGGAGCCGACAGCGTGATGGTCAAGCCGGGGCTTGCCTATCTCGACGTCGCAGCGACTGTCGCCAGCCAGGTTGAGGTGCCTGTTTTTGCCTATCAGGTCAGCGGCGAATACGCGATGATCGAAGCCGCGGCCGCAGCTGGAGCCGGAGATCGCGATGCGCTCGTGCTTGAGACGCTGCTTGCATTCAAGCGCGCCGGATGCAGCGGAATCCTGACCTATCACGCACCTGTCGCCGCCAAGCTCCTGAATGAGTGAATTTCGCCACGAGACGGAGCGCCTCGTCCTGCGCGATTGGCGCGAGGAGGATTGGGCGCCGTTCTGGGAAGGGACAAACACGCCCGCCGTCATGCGCTGGCTTGGTGGTTTGGCCGACGAGGCGACCAAAGCCGACGCTCAAGATCGCCTTGAACGCTACAATCGCGATTTTGGTCACACGTTCTGGGTGGTCGAGCGCAAGGAGGACGGCGCAATCCTGGGCTTTTGCGGGCTAAAGCGCTGCACAGATGAAAACGGGCCGTTCGGAGAGATCGAAGCGGGCTGGAGGCTGCGCGAGGATGCCTGGGGTCAAGGCTACGCCAAGGAGGCTGCGCGCGCGAGTATCGATATCGGGTTCAGCCGCTTCGGGGCGGATCGGATCATTGCCCTCACTGTCGAAGGCAACGAACCGAGCTGGGGTCTCATGCTCCGGCTGGGAATGGAACGCAGGCCCGAGCTCGACTTCGAAGATACGCTGTGGTCGCACGGCTATGGCCCGGTCATCGTCCATGCGATAAGCCGGGAGCGCTGGAGTGAGCGCGATGGGTGATATTGTCCTGACCACCAGCAGGCTTGAGCTGCGGCAGATCGGGCCGGATGACCTCGAGCTCCATCTCGAATATCTCAATTCCCGGGCGGTGATGGAACGCCTTGGCGGGCCCCGTACCCGGGCTCAGCTTGCGACCAAGCACGAAAAGTCGCGAGCCGGTTTCGAGCGTGAAGGGTTTGGTTTCATGTTCGCGTTCGAGAAGTCGAGCGGTGAGCTTGTAGCGCATTGTGGCATGAAGCGGGTGGACAATATCCACGCGCCCAATATCGGCGACCATGAAATCGGCTGGTTGGTACGCGAGGATCGCTGGCGGATTGGTTACGCTGAAGAAGCCGTGCGGGCGGTTATCGATTGGGCCTTTGGAACTCACGATGCGCCTCATGTGGTTGCGCTGACCAGCGAAGCCAACATCGGCAGTTGGAAGCTGATGGAGAAACTCGCCATGGTTCGACGTCGCGATCTCGATTTCTCTGATCCAGGCTTCTGCGAAGAAGACAATCCAACCATTCAATACTCGCTGACCAGACAGCAATGGGAGAACATCCGATGCACCGCCCCGGCGTGAATATCATCCCGATTCACGGCAAAGCCCCGAGGATCCATGAAACGGCTTTTGTCGCTCCAGGATGTACGATCATTGGCGATGTCGAGATCGGAGCGGAAAGCTCGATCTGGTACAATTGCGTGGTCCGGGCCGACGTCTTCAAGGTGCGAATCGGGGAGCGCACCAACGTTCAGGATGGGAGTGTCCTGCACTGCGATCCTCCCCGACCGGGCGACGAAGCAGGTTCTCCGCTGATCATCGGCAACGATGTCCTGATCGGGCACATGGCGATGGTGCACGGCTGCACGATCCACGACCGGGGTTTTGTCGGGCTCGGCGCGATCGCGATGAACAAGTCCGTGATTGGATCGGACGCGATGCTGGCCGCAGGTGCGATGCTGACCGAAGGCAAGGTCATGGAAGAGCGCATGCTATGGGCGGGCCGTCCCGCCAAACCGATGAAGGAACTCTCGGACGCTGCAATCGCCGGTATGCGTGTAGGGGTCGCGCATTACACCGAGAATGCCAAGGCGCACGCGCTTGCGGTATTCGAGTGCGGCCTCGACTGACAATTCCGTTCCGGTCAGGCCGTTTGCGGTTGGCGCATGTAGCGGAGCATATACGGCACGTAGTCAATCTTCCCGATTTCCAGCCCTTCCTTGCGCAGAATCGCATAGGCTGCGGTAACGTGGAAATAGAACTGCGCGAGCGCCCAATCGCGGACATATTCCTGCGCAGTCAGATCGAAGGTCATTCCGTTCGGCAGGATCAATTCGACCGGTGCATCGTCGGCGATGAAGTCCAGTTCGCTCCAATCCTCGATCGCCTTGCGCCGGGCGGCGACCCATTCGCGCGCTTCGGCCAGAGTTGCGGGGTTGTCGTCTGTGGAGGTGAATTCGATTCCGCCCAGCCGCTCCATCGCTTCGCCCGGCATATTGCATAGGAATCGGACTTGCACCGCGAGTGGGTGCATGTCCTCGGCTAACCGCGCTTCAAGCAAGGCTTCTCCCTTGGCGTGCGCTTCGGCCTTGGCCAGCAGCCCGTCGAGCGTGTCCAGCAGCTGGTTCCAGACAGGAACGATTTGATCTTTGACTGGCATGATGAATCTCCCATTTCAAATTGAAACTTAATATGACAGGAAGCGGCTTGCAACCGCCAATCGGCAACATTCAGTCGCGGATCAGCGCTCTCAGGCTCTCGATCCGGTCCGCTTCGTGGACCGGCTTGTCCCAGCGGATGCGGTGGATGCGGGGAAAGCGCATGGCGAGACCGCTCTTGTGGCGCCTTGAGGAATGCACGCTGTCGAATGCAACTTCGAACACCAATGTTCGTTCGACCTCACGCACTGGGCCGAAGCGATTGAGTGTAGTCTGCCGCACCAATCTGTCGAGCTTCTTCAGTTCGGCGTCGGTGAAGCCCGAATAGGCCTTTCCGACCGGCAACAGTTCGGCGCCCGCATCCGGATCGCCATCCCAGCAGCCGAACGTGTAGTCGGAATAAAAGCTCGATCGCTTGCCGCTTCCGCGTTGCGCGTACATCAACACGCAATCGATCAGGAGCGGATCGCGTTTCCACTTGTACCACAGGCCGACTTTGCGTCCGGGGACATAGGCGCTGTCGCGGCGCTTTAGCATCAATCCCTCGATCGCGTCCTCGCGCGCACCTTCGCGAATCTCCGCCAAGTGGTTGAAATCGCGGGCCTCGACGAGGCTGGAAATGTCGAAGTGCGACTTCGGCAGACGCGGAATCAGCGCTTCGAGCGCGGCGCGTCGTTCGGTCCATGCCCGCTCCCGCAAATCGCCCCCTTCGCAGATCAGCGCGTCGTAAAGACGGACAAAGGCGGGCGCCTCAGCCAACATCTTCTTGCTGACTGTCTTGCGGCCAAGGCGTTGTTGCAGCGCATTGAAGCTCGCCGCGCCCCCCGCTTCGCCTCCCTGGGAGGATCCGCGCACAAGCAGCTCACCATCAAGCACGGCGTCCATCGGCAGGACGTCGAGCAGCTCGGGAAAGGTCGCGGAGATGTCGTCGCCGGAGCGCGAATAGAGTCGGGTTTCGCCCGCGACGCGCACCAATTGCACCCGAATGCCGTCCCACTTCCACTCGGCTGCGTAGTCGGCGAGATCGACCACCGTGTCTTCCAGGGGATGCGCGAGCATGAAAGGGCGGAACAATGGCCGGTTTGAAACATCTGGTGGTTCGGCCCCTTCGGCCGCCCATGCGAAGAGCTCGGGATAAGGCGCGTCGAGCGCGTGCCAGTATTCCTCGACATCCTCGACCGAAACGTCGAACGCCCTTGCGAAAGCCGTTTTTGCGAGGCGCGCCGATACACCGATCCGCATTCCGCCGGTTGCCAGCTTGATCAGCGCGTACCGTTCATTGGCATCCAGCCGGTCCAATAGCAGCGGCAACTCCACAGGGGCGGAGCTGCGAGATAGCCCTGCAAGATGATCAACCACTTGAGAGACGCTGGGTGGATCGTCGTCGCGTGCCGGGCCGTCGGGCCATAACAAGCTTGCCGTTTCGGCGGTGTCGCCGACGAAATCGCGGCTCAGCGTCCACAACACCGGGTCGACCCTCTCCTTCATCAAGTTGCGAATGGTCGAGCTCTTGACCGCTGGAAAATCGAGTTCGCCGGTCAACGCCGCCATTGCCCAGCCACGATCTGGGTCGGGCGTTTCGCGCAAGTATTCGGCCAGCAACGTCAACTTGCGATTGCGGCTGGTGGTGTAGACCAGTGCGTCGAGCAAGGCGGCGAATTTCCTCACTTACTCGTCCTCATCCTCGCGGCCGACCAGGGCCAGAGCGCGCGCCTTCCGCTGACCCAGCTCGCACCATCGCAGCAGCGCTTCTTCGCGCCCGTGAGTGATCCATGTCTCCGAGGGGTTCACTTCGTCGATCGTCGCGGTGAGTTCGTTCCAGTCGGCGTGGTCGGAGATCACAAGTGGTAGCTCCACGCCGCGTTGCCGGGCCCGCTGGCGCACGCGCATCCAGCCGCTCGCCATCGCGGTGATCGGATTGGGCAAGCGACGCGACCAGCGATCGTTGAGCGCGGAAGGCGGTGCAACGATGATATGCCCGCGCATTTCTTCCTTGGTGTGATCGGCAACAAGCCGCAATTCGCCGAGACCTACGCCGTGCTCCTCATACAATCGGCACATCTTCTCCATCGCTCCGTGGAGATAGATCGCATCGCGATGTCCGGCGGCGCGCAGCTCGGCGATTACCCGTTGTGCCTTGCCGAGCGCATAGGCTCCGACGAGGACGCATTGGTCGGGATGGTCGGCAAGTGCCTTGAGCAGCTTGGCAATCTCATCGCCGATCGGCGGGTGGGTGAAGACCGGCAGCCCAAACGTCGCTTCGGTGATGAAGACATCGCACGGCGTGACCTTAAACGGCGCACAGGTCGGATCCGGCCGTCGCTTGTAATCTCCGGTGATGATGACCCGCTCCCCGGCACGTTCGAGCATGATCTGCGCTGAACCAAGAACATGGCCGGCTGGGACGTAGGTTGCTTCGACCCCACCGGCCAGCTTGATCGTTTCGCCGTATTGGACCGGGACCGCGCCTTCGCGTGTGTCGTAACGCAATTCCATGATTGCCAGCGTTTCCGGAGTGGCAATGGTTTCGCCGTGCCCTCCGCGAGCGTGATCGGCATGGCCATGGGTCACAAGCGCGCGATCCACTGCGCGACCCGGGTCGACCCAGACGTTGGCAGGGACAATATGCACGCCCCAGGGCTCGGGCTTTATCCAAGAAAACGGGGCAATCACTCTGCTTCAGATCGCTAGGCCACTGTCTCTGTTCCCGTCATTCCGCGGTCTTGTCGGTGCGGTATCTGTCGAACCAGGCGATCACTGCGGCAGTCTTGGCGGCAAGCTGGCTGGGCGACATGGTGAGGTCGCCATGGCTGCCTCCCGGGGTGACCAGCAAGGCAGTGTCGACTCCTTGCAGCTTCAGCGCACCATAGAATTGCTCGGCTTCGCTGCGCGGCGTGCGGTAGTCTTCCGCCGCTACCAACACCAAGGTTGGCGTTGTGATGTTGGGAACCGATTTGAGCGGAGAGCGGTCCCAGTATTCCTCCGGCTTCTCCCATGGCTTGCCCTTCATCCAGTATCGCCCGAAGAACGGGTAGCCATCGCTCATCAGCGCCATCGTCGTCCAGTTGATGACGGGCTTGTTCGACGCAGCCGCAGCAAACCGATCCGTCTTGCCGACCATCCATGCGGTCAGAATGCCGCCACCAGATCCGCCAGTGACAAACAGGTTGTCTGGGTCGGCGAAGCCTTGATCCACAGCTGCATCGACAGCCGCCATCAGTTCGGCGTGGTTGGATATCGGGTAATTGCCATCGATCCGGGCCGCGAAATCCGCGCCGTACCCAGTCGATCCGCCAGGATTGGTGAAAAGCACCGCATATCCGGCGCTGGCATAGAGCTGGTAGTCGGTAGCGAAATGGGCGCCATAGGCTGCGAAGGGCCCGCCATGGATTTCAAGCACCATCGGCACGCGCGTGCCCCGCTGGTAATCGGGCGGTAGCACAATCCAACTAGGAATAGGCGTGCCGTCAGGGGCCGTGACTTCAATCTCACGCGTTTGGCCAAGCCGTTTGTCCGCCAGTTTCAGGTCATTGAGCGCAGTTAGCCGGGTTGAGCGCCGGCCGCGCAAAACTGCAACATCGGAGGGACGAACAGCGCTGCCGCTGGTATATGCCAATGTACCGTTGTCGGAGACACTCCAGCTGCCACCGACATAGGGCCGCGAGTAACCCGTGTCGGAAATCCGTGCGCTGAGGGGATCGACATCGCCCGAGGTAGCGATGCGGGCGACGCGGTACTCGCCTTCATCTTCGTAGCCTGCGAACAGTCCAGCTTCGGTCCATTCGAGGCTGTCGAAACTGCGATCGAAACTGGCCGCGATGCGTCGCTGGTTCGATCCATCGGCATCCATCAGGTAGAGTTCGGTCTGGTGGTAGGCTTTTCCTTCATCATCGACCCCGAGATAGGCGATGCGATTTCCATCGGGGCTGACCTGCGGACTGAAATCGGGGCCTTCGCGATCTGTCAAAGCCGCGATTGCGCCCGAAGCGAGGTCAATCGCATAGATTTCGCTGTCGATCCCTGCGAGTTCCCAATTCTCGTCGCGGTTGCCACTCATTAGGAGGCGGCTGCCGTCAGGCGTCCATTC
Organism: uncultured Porphyrobacter sp.; assembly: GCA_964550495.1. GTDB lineage: Bacteria > Pseudomonadota > Alphaproteobacteria > Sphingomonadales > Sphingomonadaceae > Erythrobacter. Next base: position 10,540 of record CAZJZO010000007.1, read on the forward strand.
CAATGAACCTGAGTGGTTCCGGTCTCCCGACGTCAGTTGCCGCGGTGCACCGCCTGTCGATGCGACCACAAAGATCTGGGTGAAACCCGGTTTCAGGTACCCAGCGCCGTCAATCCGATAGGTCACCTTGTCTGTGATTGAAGGCGGCGCTTTCCATTCGGCACCTTCGGGCCTTGGCGGAGCGCTGCCCAGACTGACTGGTTTGGCTGGAACTCTCGCGGTGTACGCGATCTGTGAGCCATCAGGAGACCAGCTGATTCCCCCGGGGCTTTCAGGCAGTGCGGTAATATTGGCACTCGCGCCGCTATCCATCCAGCGCACATGCAGTTCAGGGCCGCCGCCGCTCTCGGTCGAGACGTAGGCGAGCCGTGAACCGTCAGGCGACCACCGCGGTGAGAAATGCGTGCCCGCGCCAGTAACCAAAGGAGTCTCCGCACCGCTGCCCACGTCGACCATCCATATCGAAGTAACCGCGCTGTCGGTCATTACGTCGTTGGTGCGCCGCACATAGGCGACTCGGTCACCGTCGGGACTGATTTGCGGATCGGCGGCCACGCTGAGGCCGAATAGGTCCGCACCTGTGAAGTAGGGGCTGAGCGTATGCGCGTCAGCTTTGTTTTCGTGATCGTCAGCGGCCAGTGGAGCCGCAAAGGCAAGAGCGGCGACAAGGAGGGGAGGGGTGCGAAAATACATGATCGGCCTCGAATTGCTTCGAGGCCGATCAATCATATCATTGCTCAAAAAGCCAGCGCGAACGTGTGGCTTGGGATTCTTTGCCGTTACCCTACGCTTCGGGCTTTGAATCGGCATCCTTCGCAGGTGGCGTCTTCTTCGCGGCAGGTTTCTTCTTGGCCGGAGGCTTGCGCTTGGGCTTCGACTTCGGCGGAGCCGGCGTGAGTTCGAAGCTCGGCTTGCCGTCCTTGATGCTGACATGAACCTCGCCGCCCAAGGCGAGCTTGCCGAACAGCAGCTCTTCGGCGAGCGGCTGTTTGATCTTGTCCTGGATAAGGCGGCCCATTGGGCGCGCGCCATAGAGCTTGTCGTAACCCTTGTCGGCGAGCCAGCCGCGGGCATCGCTGTCGAACTGGATGTGGACGTTTTGTTCGGCCAGTTGCAGTTCGAGTTCGAGGATGAATTTGTCGACCACGCGGGCAACGGTGCTCTTGCCGAGATAGGCGAACGGCACGATCGCATCGAGGCGGTTGCGGAACTCCGGAGTGAACATCTTCTTCACCGCTTCGGAGCCCGCGTCCTCCTTCGACACGTCACCGAAACCGATGCCCTGACGCGCCATGTCGGCAGCGCCGGCATTGGTCGTCATGATCAGCACGACATTGCGGAAGTCGACCGTCTTGCCGTGGTGATCGGTCAGGCGGCCATTATCCATCACCTGAAGCAGGATGTTGAACAGGTCGGGGTGCGCCTTTTCGATCTCGTCGAGCAGCAAGACGCAATGCGGGTTCTGATCGACCGCATCCGTCAACAAGCCGCCCTGATCGTAGCCGACATAGCCCGGAGGCGCGCCGATCAGGCGCGAAACGCTGTGGCGCTCCATATATTCCGACATGTCGAACCGCTTGAGGTCGATGCCCATGATCGAAGCCAGCTGGCGCGCAACCTCGGTCTTGCCGACGCCGGTCGGGCCGCTGAACAGGAACGAGCCGATCGGCTTGTCCGGATCGCGAAGCCCTGCGCGCGACAGCTTCATCGCAGTCGACAGGCGATGGATTGCCTCGTCCTGGCCAAACACGACATGTTTGAGATCGCGCTCGAGGTTTTCGAGCGCTTTCTTGTCGTCCTTGCTGACCGATTTCGGCGGGATCCGGGCCATGGTTGCGATCACCGCTTCGATCTCCTTGGCGGTGATCTTCTTCTTGCGGCGGCTCGGTGGAACCAGCATCTGCATTGCGCCCACTTCGTCGATCACGTCGATCGCCTTGTCGGGCAGTTTGCGGTCGTTGATGTAGCGCGCCGACAGCTCGACCGCAGTCTTGAGTGCGTCAGGCGTGTACTTCACGTTGTGATGTTCTTCGAAAGCGGTGCGCAGCCCTTTGAGAATCTTGATCGTGTCATCGATCGTCGGCTCGTTGACGTCGATCTTCTGGAACCGGCGCAGCAGCGCGCGATCCTTTTCGAAATGGTTGCGGAATTCCTTGTACGTGGTCGAACCGACACAGCGGATCGTCCCCCCCGATAGCGCAGGCTTCAGCAGGTTCGAGGCGTCCATCGCCCCGCCGCTGGTTGCACCAGCGCCAATCACCGTGTGAATCTCGTCGATAAACAGGATCGCATCCGGCATGCTTTCGAGCTCGGACACAACCTGCTTCAGCCGCTCTTCGAAATCGCCGCGATAGCGCGTGCCTGCCAGCAAGGCGCCCATATCGAGCGAATAGATCACCGCATCGGCCAGCACTTCGGGCACGTCGCCTTCAACGATCTTGCGCGCCAGACCTTCGGCGATGGCGGTCTTGCCGACACCAGGATCGCCGACATAGAGCGGATTGTTCTTCGAACGCCGGCACAGGATCTGCACGGTTCGATCGACCTCGGGACCACGACCGATCAGCGGATCGACCTTGCCCGCTTCGGCCTTGGCATTGAGGTTGATCGTGTATTGATCGAGTGCGGTTTCTTTCTTGTTGCCGCCGTCCTTGCTCTGCTCGGTCTCGGCCGATCCTTCGCCAGTGCCTTCCGGGCCCTTGGACTCGAGCTGCCGTCCGCCCTTGCCGATCCCGTGGCTGATATAGCTCACCGCGTCGAGGCGACTCATATCCTGTTGCTGGAGGAAATAGACTGCGTAGGAATCGCGTTCCGAGAACAGCGCAACCAGAACATTGGCGCCGGTCACCGTGTCCTTGCCCGAGCTCTGCACGTGCAGGATTGCGCGCTGGATCACCCTTTGGAAGCCTGCCGTTGGTTGGGGATCGGCGTCGTCCTCGGTCTTGAGCGATTGATATTCCTGATCGAGATACTGCTTCACCACCTCGCCGAGTTCGGCAAGGTCGACGCCGCAAGCACCCATAACCTGCGCTGCATCTTCATCGTCAATCAGCGCGAGCAGAAGATGTTCAAGCGTTGCATATTCGTGGCGACGCTCGGAAGCGTTGGCGAGCGCGTTGTGCAGGGTTCTTTCTAGATTTTGGGCAAAACTTGGCATGAAGGGTCTCTAGGAGGGGGCAGAGGAAGCTCTAGGAGGACGAGCAGCGATATGAAGATAACAACTATATGGTGAACTCAGGCACAATTGCGAATCCGAATTAAGGAATTCTGGCCGATTCACTGAGCAGGCTTCCTGAATAGTGCATCGGCCGCGGCACGATGTGCGCTCGCCTTGTCCCGATGAGCTCCTACACGCTCGATTTCTGCTTCGAGCAACGCAATCCGTTCGTCCAGTTCGTCCTGCGAATATGGAGCTAGATCTTCGCTCGCGAGCCGACTCGCGGCGTCACCCTTCACTCTTGGAAGATCGGCTTCATCCATGAAATGGAGCATCGCAAGCCAACCGGCTTGCTGTCAATGAGTGAGAACGGTATTCGCGCGGCGTGCTGGCTTTGCAACACAGACAAGGCTGGATCGCGGGCAATATCTGTTGGGGGTGAGCGCACGATGACCGAATTCGCGATTCCAAGGGACATGGATGCAATCGGCTTTGCTTCACCGGGTGCGCCCGACGTCTTGCACCTCGAACGTTTGCCTGCCCCGCAACCGCAAGACCATGAAGTCCTGATCAAAGTTGCCTATGCCGGGGTCAATCGACCCGATTGCCTCCAACGAGCCGGAGCCTATCCGCCTCCACCGGGCGCTTCGCCGATTCTCGGGCTGGAAGTGGCTGGCGAAGTTGTCGCGATCGGGAATGATGTTCCGCGCGAAATGCTCGGCAGCAGAGTGGCGGCGCTGACGCCGGGCGGGGGATATGCACAATTTTGCGCCGCGCCGTGGCAACATTGCCTGCCAGTGCTCGGCGATATGGAGTTCAAACAGGCTGCGGCTTTGCCGGAAACCCTGTTCACAATCTGGCACAATGTGTTCGAGCGCGGGATGGCGCGGGATGGCGAGCGGTTGCTCGTCCATGGTGGCACGTCCGGAATCGGCACAATGGCAATCATGCTGGCCAAGGCCTTCGATATCGAAGTCATCGTTACGTGCGGCAGCGAAGCAAAATGCGAGGCGGCCCGGAATATCGGCGCGGACCTGGCCATCAATTATCGCGAAACCGATTTTGTCGAGGCGGTGAAGGACCACACGGGCGGAGACGGGGTCAATGTGGTGCTCGACATGGTGGCGGGCGACTATGTTCCACGAAACCTCCAATGTCTGGCCGAAGACGGCCGACATGTCACAATCGCCGTTCTTGGCGGCGCCAAGGCCGAATTGTTCATCCCCATGATCATGATGCGGCGGTTGACGCTTACCGGATCGACATTGCGGCCTCGCTCGGATGCATTCAAGGCTGCACTGGCGGACGAGATAACGCAGAATGCCTGGCCGCTGTTCACGACCGGTGAGCTTGCGCCGGTGATGGACGAGACGTTCCCGCTTGCCGAGGCAGCCGCCGCGCATGCCAGGATGGAAGCGGGCGATCATATCGGCAAGATTGTGCTGGAGGTGGCAGGTGAGTGAGCCGCTACTCCTCCATGAAGATCCTCGCAGCGGCAATTGCTACAAGATCAAACTGACCGCAGCCCTGTTGGGAATTCCGCTTGAGAGCCGGCAATACGACATACTCAAGGGTGAAACCCGCACACCGGCCTTTCTGGCGAACGTAAACGCGCATGGCCGGATCCCGGTGCTGCAAGTCGGCGAACGGTTCTTGCCAGAAAGCAATGCCGCGTGCTGGTATCTCGCCGAGCAATCGTCCTTGATACCCGAAGATCGTTTCGACCGGGCACAGATGCTGCGCTGGATGTTTTTCGAGCAGTACAGCCACGAGCCGAACATTGCGACTTTGCGGTTCTGGTTCCGCTTCGTCGGCGAAGAGAACCTCAACGCCGATCAAACCGGAATGCTGGGAGCCAAGCGAGCGGCCGGGATCGATGCACTATCGACCATGAATGGCCATCTCGAGGCGCGAGACTGGTTTGCCGGAGACGCGCCGTCGCTCGCCGATATCGCTCTGTTCGCCTATACCCATGTTGCCGAGGAGGGTGGTTTCGACCTCTCTGCCTATCCTGCAATCGAGCGATGGATTGCACGTTTTCCAGGAATGGCTGGCTTTGTGCCGATGGTTTGAGCGCCAGACACTGACGTCACAATCTGGTCATACAATCGCAAAAAGCGCTGGAATCCCGCAACATGGGAGTAACAAGCGCGCAGAATTTCGCAAAACCGTCACCAGCCTGTGAATCGCTTGTAACAAACTGCTGCCATGGCTTGAGGGGAGAGAGACGAAGTCCAGGAATCATCCATGACCGACTTTATGCTGTCCGATCTTCCCAAAGAGTCGACCGAGTTCATAGCCGACGAGTTCGGAAATGTGGCCAGTTTACCGCTCACCGAGCCCAAAGTGCCTGAACCCGCAGCGCCCGAAAAAGGCGGACCGGAAAGGCGAAAATATCGGACCATCTGGATCAGCGACGTGCATCTCGGCACGAAGGGCTGCAATGCCGAAATGTTGATCGATTTTCTCGACCACACCGATAGCGAGACGATGTACCTTGTCGGCGACATTATCGATGGTTGGCGATTGAAGAAGAAATTCTACTGGCCTTCGGCCCACAACGACATTGTCTGGCGGATCATGAAGCGAGCGAAGCGCGGCACGCGGATCGTCTATATCCCGGGCAATCACGACGAGATGTTCCGCCAATTCACTGGCCTCAATTTCGGCGGGGTCGAAATTCGCCGCGCGGCTTTCCACGATACGGCCGACGGGCGCCGATTGATGGTGCTGCATGGAGACGAATTCGACGCGGTTATGCTCTCGCAGCGCTGGCTCGCATTCGTTGGCGACTGGGCTTACATTACGACGATGAAGCTCAATGTGATCGTGAACGCCGTGCGCAAGGCGATGGGCAAGCCATACTGGTCGCTTTCGAAAGCCGCCAAGCACAAGGTCAAGAATGCAGTCGAGTTCATCGGCAAGTACGAGGAAGTCGTGGCCAAGGCCGCCGGTGAGCGCGGCGTTGACGGTGTCGTCTGCGGACACATCCACACCGCCGAGTTCCGCGAATTCGAGTTTGGCGGCAAGCCGGTCGAATACTGGAATGATGGTGACTGGGTCGAAGGCTGCAACGCGCTGGTCGAGCATTTCGACGGAACGATGGAAATCCTCAACTGGCCCGAAGAGATCAAGCGCCGCGAACGGACCGAGTCTGCGGAGCGAGAGTCAGAAATCCCTGCTATGGAAGCGGCATGAACCAGTTTCGTCCTCTCAACGCCGATCTCGATGGTGTGGCCGGGATTCAGTCTGGCGCACTTCCGCACACCATTGCGATCGTCACCGATGCCTGGCATCCGCAAACCAATGGCGTCGTGCGCACGTTGGCAACGACCTGCGAGCTGTTGCGCGCATGGGGGCACGAGGTCACTGTGATCTCGCCCGACAAGTACATGTCTTTTCCCGCTCCAACCTATCCGGAAATCCGGTTGGCGTTGACGTGGCCCGGTGCAGTCGGACGCGAGTTGGCGAAGATCGCCCCCGACGCCGTTCACATCGCAACCGAAGGTCCGCTGGGTTTTGCCGCTCGCAGGTACTGCGTCGGACGAAGTGTGCCTTTCACCACCGCCTACCACACGCAGTTCCCCGACTATATCGCCCGCCGGACCGGCCTCTCGCCCAATGTATTCTGGCCCTATATCCGTTGGTTTCATCGCCCGGCGCAGCGCATCATGGTTGCGACCGAGACGATCCGCACCGAACTGCGCGATCAGGGCTTGACCAAACTTCACCACTGGAGCCGCGGTGTCGATCTTGCGTGCTTCTCACCCGACGCTCCGCTGCCGCCGGAATATGCCGACCTTGAGGGGCCGATCCTGCTCTATGTTGGACGGGTCGCGGTCGAAAAGAACATCGAGGCATTCCTCGCATGCGACTATCCCGGCAACAAGGTCGTGGTTGGCGACGGTCCGGCCCGCGCAGTGCTGCAAGCGAAGTTTCCTGAGGCCCTGTTCCTCGGAAAACGAACCGGTGCCGAACTTGCTGGATGCTATGCCGGGGCCGATGTGTTCGTCTTCCCAAGCCGAACGGATACGTTTGGGCTGGTGATGATCGAATCGCTGGCGTGTGGGACTCCGGTGGCCGCCTATCCCGTGCCCGGGCCGCTCGACATCCTTGAAGAACATGTCGGTGCGATGTCGGAAAATCTTGAACGAGCCATAGATGCCGCGCGTTACTGCGATCGCGAGGATTGCGTGGCATTCGGTGCTGCATTCAGTTGGGAAGCGGCAACGCGGCAGTTCCTCTCAGGTCTTGTGGCGCTCGAAGAAGAGCAATGCGTATCGCTGCAGGCCGCCCCGGCGATCTGATCAAAAGCTCGCTCGCCCCACCCTTTCGCTTGCCGACCGCACCCCTTTCGCCTATCTAGCCTGTCGCAACGGCCGCTCCGAAAGGGGCGGCCCTTCTATTTCTACGGGAGTTTTCCAATGGCCAAGAGCCAGCCCACCCCATTGATGCCGCACGCGACCGCGACCTGGCTGGTCGATCACACCGGCTTGTCGTTCGAACAGATTGCCGAGTTCTGCGGTCTGCACATCCTTGAAGTGCAGGCGATGGCAGACGACCTAGCCGGCAGCAAATACACTGGACGCGACCCGGTTCATGCGGGCGAACTTACGCTGGAAGAGATCGAGAAGGGGCAGGCCGACCCGGAATATGCGCTGAAGATGCACAAGGCGCCGGTCGAAGTGACCCGCACCAAGGGCCCGCGTTACACACCTGTTTCGAAGCGCCAGGACAAGCCCGATGGTATCGCCTGGATCCTGCGCAATCACCCTGAAGTTTCGGACGCGCAGATCTCCAAGCTGATCGGCACCACGCGCAACACGATTGGTGCGATCCGGGAGCGCTCGCACTGGAACATCCAGAACATTCAGCCGAAAGACCCGGTAACGCTGGGCCTGTGTTCACAGCGCGAACTCGACGCGGTGGTGGCCAAGGCTGCCAAGCGCGCAGGGATCGCAGAAGAGGTGGAGACTGTCGGCGCGGAAGACACCCGCTCTGACAAGGACAAGCTGATCGAAGAACTGCGGGCAGAGCGCGAGGCGAATGCCAAGGCTGCGGCCGAAGCGGCCCAAGAGGCCGAAGCCGAAGCATGGCTGGCGGCGAAACGCGCTGCCGAAGAGGCAGGTGAAGCCGCTCCGGAGCTGCCGGGCGCACCCGGCGAGACACCTTCGGAATAAGTCGACGACTCATACTGTCCCGGTCCGGGGTCGGTTTAGGCCTCGGAACGCACCGATTGCGCGTGCAAATCCTGCAAAAACTCCGCATTGTCGGGGTTGGGGCGGTTGCGTGCGAAAGGGTGTTCAGCCATGGCTACTGACATGAGTGTCAATAACGCTAACTACCACCATCCTACGTCCTGGGATGCGCCACTCGAACCGATGACCCTGCCGGAAATGTTCGCGCGGACCGTGCGGCACGATCCGGAGGCGCCATTCCTGCATTTCCTCGGCCGGACCTATTCCTATCGCGAAATCTTTGTCGACGCACACCGGTTCGCGGTTGGGCTGCAACAGATGGGCATTCAAAAGGGCGACCGGGTCGGGCTGTTTCTGCCCAATGTCCCAATCTACGCCTCGGCCTATTACGGCGCCATGATGGCCGGGGCGATCGTGGTCAATTTCTCGCCGCTGTACTCGGTCGACGAACTGGCCTGGCAAGTCGGCGACAGCGGCACCCGTGTGCTTGTGACTCTCGACGTTCCCGAACTCTACGATACCGCATCGCAGGTTCTTGCCTCTTCGGAGCTTGAACGGCTGGTGGTCGGATCCCTCGCGGGAATGCTTCCCTGGTACAAGGGTGCCGCCCTCAAGCTGCTCAAGCGGAGCCAGATTGCCAACGTCGCCTTCGGCACCGAAGTGCGCGGCTGGGCCGATATGCTGGGCGAGTGGGACTGGTCTGCGTGGCAGGCAGGAAAGGCGCAGCCGCTGGCTTCGCTCGACCCGGTCAAGGATCTGGCATTGCTGCAGTATACGGGTGGTACGACTGGGCGTCCCAAGGGCGCGATGTTGGGCCACAGCCAACTGGCCATGAATGCGCAGCAGGTGGCGGCGATCAATCCGTTCGAGAATCCGCGCAACGAAGTGTTCATGGGAGCGTTGCCGTTCTTTCACGTCTTCGCCAACACCAGCCTCCTCAACCATGCCGTTGCCAGCGGCGCGTCGATAGCGATGGTCCCGCGGTTCGAAACCAAGCAAGTCCTGCAAACGATCGAGAAATACGGTGCGACTGGCTTTCCAGGCGTCCCGACCATGTTCCAGGCGCTGCTCGATCATCCCGATCTTGCCAAAACCGACCTGTCTTCACTGAAGGTCTGCATTTCGGGCGGAGCGCCCATGCCTGGTCCGGTACATGCGAAGTTCGAAGAGGTTACCGGCATTCGTCTGGTTGAGGGTTATGGTCTGACAGAGAGCTCGGGCGTCGTGTCGGTCAATCCCTATGCCGGCACCCGCAAGCGCGGAACCATCGGGCAGGTTGTCGCGGGCACCGAAGTCATCCTGCTCGACAAGGAAGACCCGACCAAACTCGCACCCGAAGGCGAGCCGGGGGAGCTCGCCATCTTCGGACCGCAAGTGATGCGCGGGTACTGGAATCGACCCGAAGCCGCCGCCGATGCTTTCGCCGAGCGGGACGGCAAGCGATATCTGCGCACTGGCGACGTCGCCGTGATTGACGCAGACGGTTTCCTGTCGATCGTCGATCGCATCAAGGACATGATCGCCGTTGGCGGGTTCAAGGTCTTCCCGAGCGTGGTCGAAGACGTCATTCTCGAACACGAAGCGGTGAAAGAGGCACTCGTTATCGGCGTGCCCGATGACTACAAGGGCGAGGTGCCGCGCGCCTATGTCACCTGCAATGATGGCGCTTCAGACGCGGCCGAGGAACTGCGAGACTGGCTCAACGAGCGTGTCGGCAAACACGAACGTGTCGACGCAGTGGTCATCCGCGAAGAATTGCCGAAGACGATTATCGGCAAGCTCGATCGCAAGGCGTTGCGCGCGGAGGTGCTCTGAATTCGGGCCGCGCGCAAAGCGCCGTAAGGCTATTGAGCGATCTTTAGCTGCGCCTGATCGTCGTCTGCCGGCGGCGTGCTGGCCTTGGCCGCAACCTTGGGCGGCGCTGCAGCGGCCTGACGCTGCGAATTCGGAGCAAAACGCCCGTCGACCTGCGCCCCCTGTTCGATCGTCAGCGCGTCGTAATGCACATCGCCCTGAATTTCGGCCGTCTTCAGGATGACCAGCTCGCGAGCGGTGATGGAACCGTTCACGCGGCCAGAGAAGCGTGCGCTTTCGGCCGTCACGCCGCCCATGATCTGACTGGTTTCACCTTGAACCAGGGAAGCGCACTTGATGTCGCCTTCAATCGTTCCATCGATATGCAGATCGGCCGAAGCAGAAATGTCGCCTTTGATTTTGACGTCGGAGCCAATCACGGAAAAGGTCGAACTTGAACCACTGGCCATAGGTTTCTTACTCTGATTTCGTTGCGGGGGCAGTGCGGGCCGTTCCGGCTCCGCGGATTTCTTTGAGAACATCGGGAGCGATCTCCAGGAACTTGCGCGGATCAACCGCGCGACCATCAATACGAACTTCGAAATGCAGATGCGGCCCGGTTGAGCGGCCACTGCTGCCAAGGCCACCGATCGTTTCACCGGCCTTTACCGTAGCACCCACCTTGGTGTCGAAACGCGACAGGTGGGCGTAGCGCGTCACCAGGCCGTTATCGTGAAGGATCTCGACCAGGCGCCCATAACCGCCGCGCCAGCCTGCGTACACGACAGTACCCGGAGCCGCCGCATAGATCGGCGAACCGACTTTGCCACGAAAGTCGATCCCGGGGTGCCGGGCAGCACGACCGTTAAACGGGTCGCGACGATAGCCAAAGTCCGAAGTGATAGACTGATTGGTGTGCGGGGTGACTTGCGGAATAGCCTCCAGAGCGCGCTCAAGCGTGGCCATACGAGCCAAGCTTAGTCCCATCCGCTCGAACCTTGGATCAAGCTCGCCCAAGCCTGGCTCCAAAGGAACAAACGGACCACCCACTGCGGTGCGTTCGACGTTCTTCACCATCATTTTAGGGTCGAGATTGAGCTTGCGCATAGCCTCTTCGGCCTTCTTGGCGCGCCAATCGGCATAGCGCGTCACGCTTTCCACGAATGCAATCTGCCGCGCCTCAATCTCCGCAAGACCGCGGGCCTCCGGAAACACTTCGCTGATCTTCTCAACGGTTTCTGCGGTTTCCTTCGAGCTGTCGGTTACATTCACGCCGGCGTCACGGATTTCCTGAGGCAGCATGTCCTTGACCGCATCGACCACATCCTGACGCGCGGTCAGTTCTTCGACAACGCGGCCCATGTCGTTGCCATAGGCCTTGAGCCGCTCATCGGTTGTTTCGATGCGCGCCTTTTCCTGCTCGAAGGACGCCAGCTCGGCTTCGGCCTGATACTGACTCCAGCCCATAACGCCCATCGATCCAACCCAGCCAAGGGCCAGTGCAGCAGCAAATCCAGCTGCTCCCATCTGCACGCGTGATGAGACTTTGATGAAGCGAACCTGACCGTCGGAGCGCATGAAGAATTCGCGATCGGGAAACCACTCGCTCACTCGTTCAAGCCACGACTTGGTGGTGTTGCTATTAGACAAGGCGGCCCCGTTGGTTGTTCTGTTCCTTGAGCGCGCGGAGTTAACAATGCAGGCCCACCCGGTCGAATCGTTACGTTAACGTAACCGTTGAACCGATGTGGAATCGCGATGAAACGTTCAGCTTCCAGCAATCTGTGCCGAATTGGGTCGCCCCGAGGGAAATTGTACGAACGCGACAAGCCGGATTCCGGGTCGATTCGTCCCAACTGACACGATTCGCATTGGCTGCTAGAGCGCTTGGCGGCGGCTGTGTGCCGAGTGAAAGAGAGTGCCACCGATTTGCGATATTCGAGCCACCGGACAGGCCTGTTGGGCGGGAGCTTCAATCCCGCACATGGTGGCCATCGACGCATTACACGGTTTGCGATGGAGGCGCTTGGTCTCGATCAGGTCTGGTGGCTGGTTTCTCCCGGCAATCCGGCGAAGCCGCGCGCAGATATGGCTCCGTTGAGTGCGCGCTTGCGATCGGCGGAAGCGCTTGCCAGACGATCGCCGATCATTCCCACCGCAATCGAGCAGCAAATCGGGACTCGTTTCACGGTGGATACGCTGCGTGCGCTCAAGCGGCGCTATCCCAAGCGCCAATTCGTGTGGCTGATGGGGTCGGACAATCTCGCGCAATTTCACCGCTGGAAAGACTGGCGTATCATTGCAGGGACAATGCCGATTGCGGTTATCGCCCGGCCCGGCTATAACAGAGCTGCCTTGGCGAGCCCCGCCATGGCCTGGCTCAGGCGCTATCAGGTGTCTGTCGCCAGTTTTCGGAAACGGGGGCAATGGAGCGCACCAGCACTGGTGTTCATGCGTTTCGATCCGGATTCACGCTCGGCCACGGCCATTCGCCGTGCCAATGCCGAGTGGGCTTCCGAATACGCAAATTCAGCGCCAAGGGACCGCCTCACATTCCGCCGGATTCAAACCCCGGAGGATGCATGAGGCGCCTCAATTGCGTTTCATCCTGCATTTCCTGCTGCCCCGCAATCTGGAGACCTCTGCTTGCCTATGACACAGGCACAAACCGCATCGGCGGATGCCGATGCATCGAACAAGGTGATGATGATGTCGGCTGATGGGCCGGTAGAACAACTGCATGATCTGGTCTTGAATCAGCTCGACGACGATCAGGCACAGGAAATTGTGTCGATCCCACTCGAAGGGAAGAGCTCGATGGCCGATCATATGGTAATCGCATCCGGGCGATCGACCCGACAGGTCGCTGCCATGGCGCAGAAGCTGGCCGAGAAGATCAAGCAAGCCGGCTTCGGTCCGGTGCGCATTGAAGGCCAGAATGCTGCCGACTGGGTAGTGCTCGATGCCGGCGATGTCGTCATTCACCTGTTCCGCCCCGAAGTCCGCAGTTTCTACAACCTTGAGCGCATGTGGTCGTTCGAAGGTGGGGAAGCCGCCGCCGGAAGGGCGTAGCGAGTCCTTGATTTTCACAGCGCATCCGCGCTGTGATATCCTCGCTCACGCGGCCTGAAGGCCGCAGCGCTGCGGGCGGCCGGTCGGCCTAGCGGTCCGCAAGCGAACCGTTTGGCGCTTGGCCGCGAGTACAATCCCATTCTCCTCCATGTGATCGCTCGAGGGAAGATTGCCCGCTCGCCCGAGGCGGAGCTGGTGGCGCGCTATGAGAAACGACTAACCTGGCCGGTGAAACTCACCGAACTCCCTGAAACGGGGGGGAAAATCCCAGATCCACAGACCCCGTTCAAGACCGTGCTACTCGATGAACGCGGCAAGTCGATGGCATCGGAGCAGTTCGCTACGTTGCTTGGCCGGTGGCGCGACGACGGCATGCGCGAAGCGCGCTTCGTGCTTGGCGCTGCCGATGGCCACACCGATCGGGAGCGCGCCAATGCGGACCTGTTGTTCGCGCTCGGCCCGGCAACCTGGCCGCACCTGCTCGCCAGGGCGATGCTGATGGAGCAACTCTATCGCGCCACCAGCATCCTTGCCGGGCACCCGTATCATCGTGCAGGGTGAGCAAATGAGCCGCGCTGCATTCTTCTTGTGCCTTACCGGTTGCGCCAGCATTGCTGCGCTGGCGATCGCCGTGCCCGAAGGATCGGCCCAGCGCGACGTGACTTTGCTCGATCCCGATGAAGCGCAAGCCGAATTGCAACGCGCGACCCGAGAGAGCCAGCGGGCGAATTCGCGCGCCGAGCGGCTGGTACAGGAAGCGGAGGCCGCAACGGAGGCGGCTGACAGGACAGCGCGCGAAGCGGCAGCGATTGCCGCGCAGATCCAGCGCGC
>CAZJZO010000007.1:24691-56185 GCA_964550495.1 uncultured Porphyrobacter sp.
GCGTGCCGAGCTAGCTGAGCTCGAGACGAGACAGCGCCTCACGTCGCGAGAGGCGCGCAACCTGGCTGCACGCGAAGGGGAGCGAGCGCTGGCTCTGGCAGAAGAGGCGCGCGATCTCGACGGTCTGATCGAGCGGATCGACGAAGCTGCAAACTTGCGGCGGGAGCTGGGCGCCTTGTCCGGCCCCGTCATGCGCCCGGCCGGACTCGATGCTCCGGAGGCCGAGTTCACACAAGAGGCAGCGGCATCGGTCGAAACGGCAACATCCGGCGCGTCGACTCCGGAGGCGGCCAGCTCGCCTCCGCCGGGTTTCCAGCTTCCCGTTCAGGGACGAACGATAGCCGGATTTGGCGAGTTGCTCGACAGCGGGTCTCGACGCACCGGGCTTTCACTCGCGCCTGCTGCAGGAGCCCAGATTGTCGCTCCGGCTTCCGGTCGGGTGGCCTTTTCCGGCCCTTACCGCGGGTTTGGACAGATTGTGATCATCGAACACGCCGGCGGCTGGACGAGCCTTGTTACGGGATTGGACCGTGCAAGCGTCGCCGTTGGCGAACAGCTGATTGGCGGAAGCCCGCTCGGGGTTGCGGCTCAGGAAGCACCTGAAATCACGGTCGAACTTCGCTCCAGCGGGACACCGGTCAACCCGCTGCAATTCGTCAATTGAAGCGATTTCGCCTTTAGGGAACGGCATTTGGCTTGCCTCGCCATGGGACGGCCCAATTCCCTGAAATCCTAATCATCTGGCGTTCAGCCCGATTAACCTATACCAGATGAGTCGAAAGGAGCCTCTCTTTCCTATGAAAATTGCCGCTTTGCTGCAGAGCGCAGCGCTCGTGACCGCGGTCGCACTGATCCCCACCGCCACCGTCTCAATGGCTCAGGTGGACGGTCGGGCAGGTCCGGAATTCTCCAAACTGTTCGCTACGTATCAGCGGATCAAGGCGAGTTATGTCGAGCCTGTCGAAGATGAAGTGCTGGTGCGCGGCGCGATCGACGGGATGCTTGCCGCGCTCGATCCGCATTCCGGCTATCTCGATGGCAGCGACCTGCAGCGGCTCGAAACCATGATCGACGGCAACTATTCGGGGCTCGGCCTGTCGGTCGTGATGGAAGACGGCGCGGTCAAGGTGATCTCACCATTCCGCGGCAGCCCGGCGGATGAAGCGGGCATCAAGGCCGGCGATTTCATAACGCATCTCGATGGCGATCTCATCTATGGCGGCGAACTGGACGACGCAGTCGCTCGCATGCGCGGCAAGGCTGGCACATCGATCACGCTGACAATCTTTCGTCCGGGTCGCGATGAACCGCTGGAAGTGCCGGTAACGCGCGGTGTGATCGAGCTCGAACCGGTTACCCATTCGCTCGAAGCGGGCAATATCGGCGTGATCATGGTCAACGAATTCTCGGCCGATGTCGGCGCCGACGTGTTCAATGCCTGGGGCGAGATCCAGAAAGAGGCGGCCGGTCGCGTCAGCGGGCTGGTGCTCGACCTGCGTTCGAATCCAGGCGGCTCGCTCGATGAAGCTGTCGCACTCTCGGACCTCTTCCTCGATTCCGGGCGCATTGTGTCGCAGCGCGGCCGCGCTCGCGGCGAAACCCTACTTTACGATGCCGAAACCGTGTTCCGCGGTGATATGGCTGAAGGCGTGCCCGTGATCGTTCTGATCGATGCCGGTTCGGCTTCGGCCTCGGAGATTGTCGCCGGCGCGCTGCAGGATCATCGCCGGGCGTTGATCATGGGCGATCGCAGCTTCGGCAAGGGATCGGTGCAATCGCTTTTGCCGCTGGGCACCGACGCTGCGCTGAAACTGACGACCGCACGTTACTTCACGCCCTCGGGCAAATCGGTTCAGGAAGGCGGAATCAATCCCGATATTACTGTTCCGCAATTGTCCGATCCGGATCTCGCGCTGCGCCAGAAATACCTGACCCGTGAGTCCGATCTGCGCGGGCATCTGGTCAACGAACTGGGTATCAAGGATGAAGAGTTGGAAGACGACAAGATCGACGATCCGCGCTTCCAGCTGACGGCCGAGCAGCTCGAAGAGCAGGGTATCGAGGATTTCCAGCTGCACTATGCGCTGGAGACCCTGCGCCGCACGACCAAGAGTTCGGTGGCCTTGCGCGACTGATCTCATTAAGTAGCGCCGCATGACGAGTTTGCAGCAAGCCAAGCTGCTGGCCTTGGCGATCCCTGCGGGATTGCTCGGCGGCGCTTACATTTCCCAATACGGTTTCGGCCTGTATCCGTGCGAAATGTGCTGGTGGCAGCGCTGGCCGCATTTCGCCGCCATCCCGTTCGCACTGATGGCCTACAAAATCGCTCCCGCTCGTCTGTGGACCGCCTTTGCCGCGCTTGCGATCATTGCTTCGGGCCTGATCGGAGCGTTTCATGCCGGGGTTGAGTACGGCTGGTGGGAGGGGATCACCGGTTGCGCAACGATTTCGACCGACATCGATGTGATGGACCCTAGCGCAGCTCCGATCCATCGCTGCGATGTGGCGCCATGGAGCCTGTTCGGCATTTCGCTGGCGGGGTGGAATTTCCTCTTTTCAACGCTGGGTGGGATCGCCATTTTGGCCTTGAGCCTGAAGAAGGAACAAGCATGAACCGCGACGAACTTCACCGCATGATCCGGGTCGACCAGGCTGGGGAATTCGGAGCAACGCGGATTTACGAAGGGCAACTGGCCGTGATGGGCGATCGCGGCCCGCACTCGGCTGAGATCCGCCACATGGCCGAGCAGGAAGAGGGCCACCGCGCCAAATTCGACGCGCTGATGGCCGAACGCGGCGTCCGGCCGACCGCGCTGCAACCGTTTTGGTCCGTCGCGGGCTATGCGCTCGGTGCCGGAACCGCCCTGCTCGGACCGGAAGCGGCGATGGCCTGCACGGCGGCGGTCGAGGAAGAGATCGACAAGCATTACTCGGAACAACTCGATCGCCTCGCAGAAACCGGGGAAGATCCGGAACTTGCGGAAATGATTGAAGAATTCCGCGAGGACGAGCGCGAGCATCGCGACGCGGCGCTGGCTCACGGCGCTGAGAAAGCCCCCGCCTATCCGCTGCTGTCTGGCGCTATCCGGCTAGGCTGCCGGATTGCCATCAAGGTTAGCGAGCGGGTCTAGAGCGCCCAGTAGACAACGTCTTCGCGGATTGCGGTGCGATCCAGCGCCGATTTCACGTCCACCAGAACGCCGCCCCGACTGAGCCGCTCGGCCAGGTTGGCACCTTCCTGCACATAGTCCTGATGGTCGACAGCGAGGATAAGCGCATCGAGATCAGTCAGTTGCGCCGGCTCGCTCAACTCGATCCCATACTCGCGCTGAGCCTCGCCCGGATCGGCAAGCGGATCGGTGACCAACGGCGTGATCCCGTATTCACCGAGCTCGGCAACGATGTCCGGCACCTTCGAATTGCGGATATCGGGCACATCCTGTTTGAATGTCAGCCCCAGCACCCCGATCCGTGCCTTGCGCAGCGGCACTTCGCGCGAAACCAGCAGTTTCACGGCCTTTTGCGCGACCGCCCGGCCCATCGCGTCGTTGATGCGCCGTCCGGCGAGGATGACTTCGGGGCGATAGTCCAGCCGCTCTGCAGCAGCGGTCAGGTAATATGGGTCAACGCCGATGCAGTGCCCGCCGACCAGCCCTGGCGTGAAGGGTAGGAAATTCCATTTTGTTCCCGCGGCGGCCAGCACATCTCCGGTGGAGATATCCATCCGATCGAAGATGAGTGCAATCTCGTTCATCAGCGCGATGTTGAGATCGCGCTGGGTGTTCTCGATAACCTTGGCGGCTTCGGCCACCTTGATGCTGGGGGCTTCGTGAAGTCCGGCATCGACGATTGCGCCGTAGATCGCTCGCATCCGCGCCAATGCCTCGTCGTTTTCGGCGGCGATGATTTTGGTGATGGTCTCCAACCGGTGCACATTGTCGCCCGGATTGATCCGTTCAGGGCTGTAGCCGAGCGAGAAATCTCGCCCTTGTTGCAATCCCGAATGCCGCGCCAGAAGCGGCCCGCAATACTCCTCGGTCGCGCCCGGAAACACAGTCGATTCGAACACGACCAGCGCGCCTCGAGCGAGGTGCGGACCGATCGTCTCGCACGCAGATTTCAATGGCGAGAGGTCTGGACGGCGCTCCTCTGTGATCGGAGTGGGCACCGTGACGATGATCGTCGTTGCATCCGCCAGTATCTCGGTGCGGTCGGAGACTTCGAGACCGCACGCTGCCAAGCGCGCATCGTCGATCTCGCGGGTGGAATCGTGCCCGGCCTGCAAAGCTTCGATCCGATCTCTGGAGATGTCGAAACCGGCAATGCGACTGCCGTTCGGACCCAGCCGTTCGGCCAAAGCCACCGCGACCGGCAACCCGACATAGCCAAGGCCGACCACGACAATCGTCTCGATTTCCATCGGGTCTGCTGTCAGCGATCGGGCTTGGGATGATTGGAACGGGGCATTCATGCATTTGCCTTGGCAGAATAAGCTCAACAATCCGCTAACCATTCATCGCGTGACGATTGACAGTCGCGCGCCAGCGGGCTTCAGATCGCGTTCACGCACCGGGACATAACGGCCTATGCGTGACGATGCGCTGCGCCTAGGCGCGGTTGCCGATGATGTGAGAGGTAAAATCAATGGTGCCGACCCGCTTCAAGACCTGGATCCATGCGGGGGCCGCTGCGGCCTTCATCGCCAGCGTGCCGCTGTCCGCTCAAGACGAAAACCTGGTAAGCGATCCCGAACCGCTGAGCGACGATATCCAGATCGCCTATGTCTATGGCGACGACGAAGCGCCGCCTTGCCCCGATGGGGATATCTGCGTTTTCGCCCGGCTGCCGGAGAACGAACGCTATCGCATTCCTCCCGCCTTGCGACTGTCGGACAACCCCGACAACACTGCATGGGCGCGCCGTGTCGAAAGCCTGGAGATGGTCGGCGCCTTCGGCACCAATTCTTGCAGCCCGGCAGGTGCGGGCGGGATCACCGGCTGCACCCAGCAGCTGATCAACGACGCCTATCGCGATCGCGCCGAGGGCGAGGATATCCGCTTCAGCCAGCTGATCGAGCAGGCGCGGCAGGACCGTCTCTCCACGATCGATGCCGATGCAGCGGCCGAGCAGGAGCGGGTCGAACAGATCGAGCGCGAATATCTCGAGCGGCTCGAACGCGAGCGGGCGGAAGCATTGCCCGGCGAGGTGGAGAACGCGTCGGGCCCGCCGCCGCTGATCGACAGTGAAGATGGCAATGAAGGGACCGGCGGCGAAACCACGCCCGAGAGCGAGGGTGAACCGCAAGAGCAGCCGTTGCGCTAATTCGCTTCAAACCGCGTAATAGTCGCGGTACCAGGCAACAAACTGTCGGATGCCTTCGCCGACATCGGTCTGCGGTGCGTAGCCGGTCAATTCCTTGAGCAGCGTCGCGTCCGCCCAGGTGGCCGGCACGTCGCCCTTTTGCATCGGCATGAAGTTCTTGATCGCTTCACGCCCGCATTCGGATTCGATTGCGGAGACGAAGTCCATCAGCCGCACCTTGTCCGAATTGCCGATATTGACGACGCGCCACGGAGCGACCGGGGAAAGGCTGTCCCATGTGGGTATGTCTTCCTTACTCTCGGGCTGCACCGGCACCGCGTCAATCAGCAGTCGAATGCCGCGCACCAGATCGGTGACAAACGTAAAGTCGCGGAACATCTCGCCGTTGTTGTAGATATCGATGGGCGTTCCTTCGAGGATCCCCTTGGTGAACTTGAATAACGCCATGTCGGGGCGACCCCATGGGCCATAGACGGTGAAGAAGCGGAACATTGTGGTCGGCAGGTTCCAAAGATGGGCGTAGGAATGCGCCATGGCTTCATTCGCCTTCTTGGTGGCAGCGTAGAGCGTCAATTGCGTGTCGCATTTTTCGCGCTCGTCGAACGGCATCTCGTCATTGGCGCCGTAGACCGAACTGGTTGAGGCCATCAGCAAGTGATCGACTTCCAGCTCACGGGCGCACTCCATCACGTTGAATGTGCCGACCAGGTTAGCGTCCACATAAGCGCGCGGGTTCTCAAGACTGTATCGCACGCCGGCCTGTGCAGCGAGATGGACAATCACGTCCGGCTGCTCTGCCATCGCCAGTGCGTGGAGCGCATCCATGTCCTCAAGCATGCCGACGGTGCAGGAGAAGTTCTGGTTTTGGAGCAGCATCTGATGCCGCCGCTCCTTCAAGCGCACATCGTAGTAGTCGGTCATGCCGTCAAAGCCGACAACCCGAAAACCCTCATTGAGCAGCAGTTGCGCCAGGTGAAATCCGATGAAGCCGGCCGAACCGGTGATGAGTACCGTGCGCATGCCTTGTGGACCTCCCCTCGCAGTATCGCGGTCAATCGGCGCGGCTGTCTCACAAGTTCTGGACAAAGAAAACCCGCTGCGACAAGAGCGCGGCATGACTTTCCCCTTCGTCCCCCGCCTTCGGACATTTCTTGTCTTTTCAGTTGTGCTGCTGGGCGCCTCTGCCTGCTCCTCGGGAGGCAGCTCTCCCGAAGCGCCTTCTGCCAGCGAGAGCGACCCACCCGGAGCGGCGCTTCCCTTGTCGATCGGCGGTCAGGCTGCTGCCGAAGGCGAAGGGTTGTTTGAGATATCGGTCAATTGCGCGGCGGCGCTCGATCTGACTGCGGAGCGACTGGCACAGATGTCGAGCAACCCGCGCTCGCGCGAAATCGCCTTGCTCGGCCGCGCGGAGGATCACTTCGAGGCGCGGGCGGATGACGCCAGGGCGCAGGACTCCGACGTGATCGGATCGACCGAAGCGGCGATTGCGCGGCGCAGGAGCGAAAAAGCCGAGGAAACCACCGAGCAGGCGCAGCTGGCCATTGCCTGCTTGCGGCGGTTTGGCGACGATGTCGGCGCTTCGACAGGCGCCCAGATTGCGCTCTAGCGGACCGGCGAAAGGGTCGCTTCGGCAATCACCAGTTTCAGGTAGCCAGTGCGGATCGTTGTGTCGGCCGACACCAGCACCAGCTGCGCCGGGCAGTCTTCCGGAATCGCAAAACTCGCGCTGATCGCCATATCTTCGGCGAGGTCGAACACTTCACTCACGACGGGGTCGGACCCCTGGCGACCCGCACAGAAGATCTGCCAACTGGCTTGATCCTGCGCTCCGAAGTCTTCCGCTCGCAAAGCCGCGCGCATGGCGTAGCGGCCTGGCGCCAGTGCAATCAGCTTGCGCGCGACCGGTCCGGTGTAGCCGGATTCCATTTCAGCTTCGATCTCCACCATGCCTTCCCCGGCCGGCGAGGCGAGCACGAATGGTTCGATCCCGTCGATCGAGAAGGGCTGCCAGGTGATCGGGCTGTAGGCTTCGGCGGTCGACGCAGTGGTCAGCTCCAGTCCGGTCGCCACGCTCTCGTCAGCTCCGTCGATCCTGCGGAAGTGCGCGATTGCCGCCCCGTAATCCTCGCTGGCAACCAGCTGGGTCAGCAATTCGCGATCGAGCGACGAATAGGCTGAACCCTCTGGAAATCCGCCAGCTATCTGCGCCAGTTCTGCGATCGCAACCGGGTCTTTGGTGTTCGAAACGGCAAACCGCAGGAAACTTTCGAGCCACGGCGGACGCGATTCCATATAGGGCTTGAAGCGCTCGCGGATGACTTCGCTTTCGAGCGCGTCGGTCAGCACCGGATAAAGCACCGCGCGAGTCGATTCCTCGATCCGCAATGCAGTGTCATAGTGGCGCAAGGCGCGGGTTACATCGTTGCGCTCGACCGCATCTTCGATCAGCCAGAGCTGCGCAGCCGCGTCGCGCCGCTCCATCCGTTCGGAAATCGCCATCTGCTCGCGCACACCGGGCAAATCGGCATTGGTCGCGCTGGCGAGGCCATAGAGCCGGAACGCCGGAGCGTTGATCGGCAAATCGGAAACCGATTGCCGTATCACGCCCAGAATCGCGTCGTTTCCACCCGCCGGGATGGCCCCGGCAGCGAGATCGATCTGGGCGTCACGTACGAGGGCGACCGGATCGTCGTCGTCGAATGACAATGCCAGCGCCGGCAGTTTGGTGTGGAAGACGTTGACCGCGGCGCTGGTGGCAGCGCCATAGGCGACCAGCAGGCTGCCCGCGATCGCTGCAAGCAGTCGCCCGGAGGGCTGCGGGAAGCGAGCCATCAGCTGTCCCGGTCGCGCCCATAGCCATAGCCGTAGCCATAGCCGTAGCCATATCCTTCAAGCCCGTTCCCATCGAACTTGGTGAAGATAGCTCCGACCAGCGGAGCCTTGCCGCTGCGCAGCCGGTCGAGCGAATTGTTGATGCCGCGCGCCGCAACGCCGCGCGATTCGATCACGAACGCCACACCGTCGACCGCTTGCGCCAGCAGTGGAGCATCGGCGAGACCCAGCAGCGGCGGGGCATCGACAATCACGTGGTCGAACCGTTCAGCGAGCTCCGCGAACAGCGCCTTGACTTGATCGCCGCTAAGCAATTCGGCGGCGCTAGGCGGAATGCCACCAGCGGAAATGAGAAAGAGACCTTCGAATTCCGATTGCTGTAGCACCGCGCTGGCATCGGACTGTCCGGCGAGGATATTTGAGAAACCGTCTTCGTTCGGCAGGTTGAGCAATTTGTGTGCCGAGGGCGAGCGCATGTCGGCATCGATCATCACGACTTTCTTGCCGGTGCGCGCCAGCACAGATGCGATGGCGAAGCCGGTGGTGCTTTTGCCTTCGGCCGGGCGGGTGCTGGTTACCATCAACACTTTGGGAAGGCCCGAACTCGTCGCCAGCGCGAGATTGGATCTGACGGTCAGATAGGCTTCGGACACATCCGATTTCGGATCCTGGACCAGCTCTATCACATCGTCATCGTTGACGGTCGAAGGAATCACCCCAAGCAGCGGGAGGCCGGTCAACGGCGTAACTTGTGCAGGATCGCGTATGCCTTCCTCAAACTGTTCGAGCGCAAACACTGCGGCACCGGCGACTGCGAGGCCACCGAACAGCGCCACCAGCAGGTTGAGCGGGAGGTTGGGCGAGGACGGTCCACCGGGGACTTGAGCCTGATCGACAAGCGAGATGTTGCTGGCGCCAACCCCGGCAACGCCGATCTCCTTGTAGCGCTGCAGCAGCCCGTCATAGAGCTCGCGATTGGTGTCCACCTCGTTTTGGTAGATGTTATACTGGATCCGGTCGCGCTCCTGGGTGTTGAGACGCTCGGTCAGCGCTGCGACCTTGCCGCGCAGCTCATCCTCGCGTGCCTGAGCGGCCTGGAAGTCGGCCTGGGTGCTGCCGCGCACGCGGCTCTCTTCACGGGCAATCGCTGCGGTGAGTTCTTCGATCTGGACCTCGAGCGCGCGTGCGGCGGGATAGCCGGGTTCGAATTGCACCATCAGCTTGGCGTATTCGGCCTCGGCCGCGCTCCGTTGTTGGCGCAAAGCGTTGATGGTCGAATTGTTCACAAGATCGCGGTTTGTGCCGCCGGCAGCCCGCGCTCGCGCTTCGAGCTGGACACGCTGCTCGGTCGCCTCCAGCAGGGCCTCGTTCATCGACTGAAGGTCCAGCTGCACCAAGGTCGGTGTGGAGACTGTGCGGCCATCCTGTTCGACCCGGTCAAGAACCACGATGCCTTTCGAATTGGCGTAATTGACCAGCTGCGTTTGCGATTCCTCGACCCGTTGACGCAACTCCGCCAAACGCCGCTCCAGCGTGCTGCGAGCGACTGCAGTGGATTCAAACCCGCGATCGGTCTCGTCGGCGATAAACTGTGTCGCCCATTCATTGGCGACCTGCGCCGAAAGGGTCGGGTTGCCGCTGGTGTAGCCGATATCGACCAGCGCAGAACGCGGGATCGGCGAAATCGATATATTGCCGAGCAAAAGGCCGACCGCGGCCCTGCGGCGTGTTTCCAGTGTTTCGCGGCTGGTGGCGGCATCTTCCGAACCGAGCCACGGTGTGGTTTCCGGGTCCAGCCCGTGGGCTTCGAAGAATTCGAACCTGTTGGCGAGGCGCAATTCGCGGGCAACCCGTTCCGCCACGCTGCGCGCGGCGAGCAACTCGTATTGCGTGTCGTAAAATTCCTGGTCGAAGCGGCGATCGGAATCCTCTAGCCCCTCGACATTGGTGACACGTTGGTCCTGGCGGCTGATCTCGATCCGCGACGACGCGGTGTATTGCGGCGTCAACAGCAAGGTGATCACCAGCCCGGCCAGCAATGCGAGGGCCAGGATCGCAAGGATCACCCATTTGCGGCGTTCGAGAATGCCGAGATATTCGCGCACCAGCGGCATTTCGCGACCGGCATGATCGTAGCCGCCATTGCTGTCGGCGGTGTCGAAAATCGCGTCGTTCTGAGCGGCGGGTTGGATCGCGTTCACTTGGCTATTCCGCCTTATCGATTGAGGAGAATTGTCAAAGGTGTGACGAGAATAGTGGCTGCCCCGACCACATCGTCGAACAGGCGGCGGGCATCGGAGTCGCCGACCACGACCGTATCGTTGGGATAGATCCGGGGATCGTTATAGGCGCCGCGGCTGATTGCATCGAGATTGTACAGCGTCGCCATGCGTTGCCCGCCGACGGTGCGGAAGACAATCACATCGCGGGCATTGCCGTATTCGGCCAGTCCTCGCGCGGTGGCGACCGCCTCCATCAGCGTCGCTTCTCCAACCACCGGAAATACGCCCGGTTGTCTGACTTCGCCATACACCGTGAACGTGCGGTTTTCCGAGGAGACGAGATTGGTCGTTACCTGCGGTTCGCGAACGTAGCGCCCCTTCAATTCGCCTTCGATCTTGCTCGAGATTTCGCCGGTCGTGAGACCCGATACGTTGACGTTACCGATCAGCGGAAACCCAATTTCGCCATTGGCATCGACCCTGACCCGGCGATTGCTGAGTTCGGGGATGCCGAACACGTCGATAAGCAACGTGTCGAATGGGCGAATACCGCCGAATTCGGCGCTGGCGTACAGATCGCCCGCGGTCGGGGGCGGCAGATCGCCTTCGATCACTTGCAGGCCTGGAGCGCCGCCGACCTTTTCCGGGGCGGTCGCGCAGCCCGCAAGCGCAAGTGCACCGAGCGAAAGGATTGCCGAATTGCGTATTGCCCTCATCCTACCCGCGATCCTTCAACTGCTTTCTGCGGCCGCGTCGTGAAAGACGCCCTATCGGCCATAAACACTGGCTTTCCAGCACTTTGGTCAAAACCGGCCTCACCCGACTGGCTTGACGACAGACCGGCTCTGGGGAAAGCCATCCAGACCGATGCCAACGCTGCCACACAAGCAAGCGCCGGAACGCGAAGGGGGTAATCGACCGCGCTCCAAAGGCCAAGGACAAAAAGGATGACGGCGCCCGCAAGCCCAAGCTGCACTTCGAGTTGCCCTGTGCGGCTCTGGGTGAACAGGCCGAATGCGCGCCGCAGATAGGCAAACAAGACGAATGCCATGATCGCCAACGCCGGTATGCCGCCTTCGAGCGCCCATTCGAGCCAGTCGTTATGCGCATGGTTCCAGTAGCTTGTCCCCAGCATCGCGCTGGGCTCGTGGACCTGGAAGATCTCT
Source organism: uncultured Porphyrobacter sp. (assembly GCA_964550495.1). Classification (GTDB taxonomy): domain Bacteria; phylum Pseudomonadota; class Alphaproteobacteria; order Sphingomonadales; family Sphingomonadaceae; genus Erythrobacter. The sequence continues at coordinate 36,234 of CAZJZO010000007.1, forward strand.
ACGAACGATCCCACGCCCGATCCGAGTGGCAGATATTGCGGCAGAAACCCGATCGTGGTTTCCCAAACTGTGAAGCGGAATTCCTCGACCGGACTGGTGCCCGAAATGCGCTCGAAGCTCTGCGATTGCGTCAGCAGGACCGCGAAGCCGACCAGAACCGCAACACCGAACGCGCCGAACGCGTAAGGCACCCATGTCTGTCGCTTCTCTCGCCGTCGCCGTGCTTCCGGCCGGTTCGGGCGCGCGCGCCAGACCAGCCAGCTCGCCGCCAGCGCAACCAGCGACAGTGCGATGCCCGCCCGGGATCCGGTTGCTGCAGCCATCATGATGGAGAGAAGACCGATCGTTGCGCTGGCGGTTTGGACTATGCGCATTCGCGGCCCCTTGGCGCGCGCGGCGAGCAAGGCAAGCAGCGGTAGAATGCAGACCTGCATCGCTGCCATGTGGTTGCGGTTGGCGAACAGTCCGGTGGGCGACCCCGTATTGGTGACGTCGTAGAAATACAGCGCCTGGCTGAACCCGGTAATCGCCTGGACCATTCCCAACAGCGCGCTCGCAAACGCCGCACCAATGAGCACAAAGACAAGCTTGCGGTGATCTTCCCGGTCGATCTGCACCGCCAACACCATCGCCGCGGCCGGGACTAGCATTGCGTAGAAGGCGTTCCATCCGCGATAGGGGACAAGGCTGATTTCGCGCCATGGCTGCAGACCCCCTGCCGCCTCACCCGCAGCGATCGCCAGTTCGCGGCCCGGGAGCGCTTGCCAGATCACCGGCGGAAGCGGGATCAGATGCAGCAGGATCAATCCGATAATTGCCGCCATGAAGCCGAGCGGCAGTCTGAATTCGCGCCACTGCTTCCTGGTCAGTGTGAAGAGTCCGATGCCCAGGCAGATCACGGCGATCGGGCGCAGGAATATGAGAGAGGTGATGTCATCGCGCGATCCTCCACCCATCAGGAACACGCTCGCCAGCAGGACCAGCAGGGCAATGAACGGCACATGCGTGCGAATATAGGCGAGGGGTGATGTGCGGGACCGGGCCATAAGCCTACTTCAAGAGACCTTTCGAGCGCATCTCTTCCAAGCTTGCCTCGTAGGCACTGGCTTGCGGACCCGAAGCCTTGGCCCAGGCGACCAATTCGGCGATGCCGCGCTCAAAATCATACTCGCACTCGAAACCGAGCGCTTGCTCGATTTTGGTCATGTCGGCAAAGTTGTGGCGGATGTCGCCGAGACGGAAATTGCCGGTGATCTCGATCGGCACATCGGTTTCGAACAGGCGGGCGAGTGTCTCCGCGACCGTCATCACGCTGACGGGGACGCCAGTGCCGACATTGAACACTTCGTTCGCCGCTGCCGGATGAGTTAGGGCCAGCGCGGTCGCGCTCACCACGTCTTCGACAAACACGAAATCGCGGCTTTCGGTGCCGTCCTCAAAGATGTTGATCCCCTTGCCCTGCATGATCAGGTTCGAGAAGATCGACAGAATGCCGGTATAGGGGTTCGACAGCGATTGACCGGGGCCGAACACGTTCTGGTATCGCAGCGCGACGCCTTCGATCCCGATCGACGGGCACACGGTCATCACCAGCTGCTCCTGCACTTGCTTGGTGATTCCGTAGACCGAGCTTGGGTGGATCTTGCTGTCTTCGTCGGTGGAGACGAGTTCGAGCTCGCCATCGACACCCGGGAACTTCACCGCAAAATCGCCCGCTTCCATGTCGGCGCCGGAGCGTTCGGTGGGATAGACATAGGTGCCGTCGGGGGCGCGATAGCGGCCTTCGCCATAGATAGAACGCGATGACGCAACGACGACGCGTTTCACGCCATGCTCCTGGTTGGCAAGGATATCGAGCAGCAGCGCGGTGCCGCCGATATTGACCGAGTTGTAGCGCTCGATCTGGTACATCGACTGCCCGGTCCCCGTCTCGGCCGCGAGATGGACGATGGCGTCGTGGTTGGGGATCAGCGCCTCGAGTGCCTTGCGGTCGGTCACATCGCCGCGCACCAAATTGGTCGAGGCGGCGAGCTTTGCGTAGAGCGCGGTGTCTTCGGGCGCATCGCCGTGGACTTGCGGCAGGAAGTTGTCGAGCACGGTGACGCCATGCCCTTCGCCAACCAGGCGAAGCGCCAGCCGCGAGCCGATAAAGCCGGCGCCGCCAGTGATCAGGACATTCATTCCGCCGCTTCCTTTGCCGTCGGTTCGATTAGCGATACGGTCTGCTTGATATTGCCGGGTGAGGAAGCGCCGAACACCACCGACTGGATGTTGAGCCGGTTGATGTAGTCATAGGCTTCCGGGGCCGGGACCGCGCCTGAAGCCAGCGTCGACATCGCCATGACCGGGTATTTCGATCCGTCATTGGAAGCGAGCAGCGCCTCATACTCTGGAACGCCGGGCGACATAAGGTAGCCGATCTTGTTGATCGAAGCGCAGATCACCACCCCTTCGATGCCCCATTCTTCCAGCTTGGCGCGCAGGAATGGAAGGTTCTGTGTGATCAGCCCCGGCCAAGCGCCGTACCGCTCTCGGATGTACTCGCAATAGGCGACGAACGGGTCGGGCACGTCATAGCCGAGCATCAGGTCGACGATGATGTTCTGGAGGAACACGACCCGGGTATCGAGCCCGTCATAGATCGCCATTTCCTCGTCGATCAGCATCTTCATCAGCTTGAACGGATCGAGCGTCAGCACCGCGCTGGCCCCGCGCGCCATCTTTCCGAGCGCCGATTTCGTGCCTTTTGCGAACAGGATTTCCTGTACCGCGCCGACCATCCCCTTGTCGTTCACCATCGCCGCATATTTGTGCGGGTAGGGGATCGACGGATACCATTTGAGGTGGCCGTATTTGGCCGGGTTGGCCCGGAATGCGTCGCAAATGCCCTTCGCGCGATCGTTGCTGTTGAGCATGATCGCATCGATCCCGGCATCGATCGCGTGATCGTACACCGCCATCACGTTTTCGAGCTTGGCGAAGCGCTCGGCGCGTTCCTGCGCCTTGTCCTGCGACATGTGGTTGATGCCGAAGAACTGGTTGTCGCCGAAGATGATCCGGTCGATCGGCTGGTTGTAAGCGCTCATGCCGCGGCTCCCGCGCGGCGGATTGCCGCATCGTCGGCGAACAACTGCTCGATCACGCGCAAATTCGCCGCCGCATCGGCAAACGTGCAACGCACCGGCTTCCCTTCGCGGATCGAGGTAACGAAATCGGCCAGCTGCGCGGTGTACTCGATCCCGCGGACATAGAACGGCACGGAGGAATGTACATCGGTGATGTACAGCTGGTTCCAGCCCTCTTTCAGGCCGTGCTTTTCGTTCGCCGACTTGAGGTGGATCTTGGCGCCGTGCTGATCGACTTGCAATTTGCCTTCGCTGCCGAAGACTTCGAACTTGTTGGTCGGCTTGCGGAAGCTGGCATCGGACCAGTTGACATACATCGTGCCGGCAAGCCCACTATCGTAGAACAAAGAAGTACTGACGATATCCTCGACCTGCTTCGAATAGACCTTGGACAGGCTGGTGCCGCCGACGCGGTTTGGCGCTCCGAAGAAATGGGCGATCAGATCGATCGCGTGGCTTGCCATTTCGAACACCGCTCCGCCGCCATTGGCATGGCTCGCACGCCATCCGGCATCGCCGACATCGCGGATGATGGTGGGCGAGAACATCTCGCTGCGGAACCGCAGCGGTGCACCGATCAAGCCGTCTTCGACCAGCTTCTTGGTGTGCGTGAACATGTCGTTCCAGCGGTTCACATAGCCGACCTGGTTGATGAGACCTGCCTGATCGTAGGCTGCCGCAAACCGCTCCCCGTCGGCGGCGTTGAGCACGAACGGCTTTTCGCAGAACACGTGCATGCGACGTTCGAGCACCGCGTCGAGGATTTCGGGGTTGAAGGCGGGCGGGGTGCAGACCAGCACTCCGTCGAGCTCCTCACCTTTGAGAAGGCCCTTGTAATCCTTGTATGTTCCGACTTTGGCGTATTTGCCGAGCATCGTCGTGATCAGCTTTGACGGATCGGCGACAGCCGTGACTTTCACGTCATCGAGCGCGTTGGCGATGGAAAAATGGGTAATCCCCATGCGCCCGGCGCCAATAATGCCGAGTTTGAGCGGAGTGGTCATGAAGCTGATCCGTGAAGTACGAATTGTGTGGGGCGCATTTCGGCCCGCAGATGCGACTCTGCCGCGTTCTCTAGCGCCCTTGGGGGGCATGTCAAAGTCGTGAAATCGCTCATGAGCCTAACCGTTTTTGCCCGCCGCTCAGCCGCCCGACGAAACCGCGCCCCATCGCGCCGAACATCCAGGCGAACGACCAGTAGAGCCGCTTGGCGCGCGCCCTGGGCTGGACGATCAGGCGGAACAGCCATTCCATCCCGGTCTTGCGGACGATCCAGGGTGACCATGGGATGCGGCCCGAGTGGTAGTCGAATGCCCCGCCGACGCCGCTCATCCACGGCACATCCACCTCGTCGATGAGGTCCGCGACCATTGCCTCCTGCTTGATCAGGCCCAACCCGACCCAGACGATGTCGGCCTTGGTGCGCTTGATATCGGCGATCACTTCGGCGCGTTCCTCGGCGGTGAGCGGGCGGAAAGGCGGTTCGTAGATCCCGGCAACGATCATGCCGGGGAACTGCTCCTGCAAACGCCTACCCATCTCCTTTGCCGAGCCGTCCGCGCCGCCGAGATAATAGTGTCTCCAGCCGCGCGAGGCGCCGTAGCGCGAAGCGTCGAGCTGTAGGATCGGCCCGTTGTAGCGGGTCACGTCGTTACCTGCCGCCTTGGCCGCGATGATGACTCCGACACCGTCGCACAGTGAGAAATCCGCGCCGCGTACATAGTCGCCATGCGATGGGATGCGGCGCGCATGGTAGATGCTCTCGGTGTTGGTGATCGAGATGTAGTGCCCGGTCGAGCGCCCCTGGATCGCCTTGTCCATCGCCGCCAGCACGTCTTCGTGATCGTCGACGTCGATCGGAAAGCCATCGACCATGACCCGGTGTTCCGGTGTCGCTTTGCCCATGGTTTAGCCCACTTCGCGCATCGCGCCGGCTTCAAGCTCGCTACGGAACCAATCGTAGGTTTCGGCAATGCCCTGCTCGAGCGGGATCGATGGCGTCCAGCCGATTTCTGTGAGCCGGGTGGTGTCGAGTAACTTGCGCGGGGTACCGTCAGGCTTGGACAGGTCGTGCTCGATCGTCCCTTCGAAACCGACAATCCGGTTTACCAGCTTGACGAGATCGAGGATCGAAATGTCCTCCCCGCAACCGACATTGACGTGATCGTGACCTGAGTATTCCTTCATCAGGAACACGCAGGCATCGGCAAGGTCGTCGACATGCAGGAACTCGCGTTTGGCAGAGCCGGTTCCCCAAAGCTCCATGCTATCGGCGCCCGCCAATTTGGCTTCGTGGGCCTTGCGGATCAGCGCAGGCAGGACGTGGCTCGAAGTGAGGCTGAAATTGTCGCCCGGACCATAGAGATTGGTCGGCATCGCAGAGATGAAATCACGTCCATGCTGCTTGCGATAGGCCTGGCCGAGCTTGATCCCTGCGATCTTGGCGATCGCGTACCATTCGTTTGTCGGTTCGAGTTCGCCGGTCAGCAGCGCGGCCTCGGACATCGGCTGCGTGGCAAATTTCGGGTAGATGCATGAGGATCCGAGAAACAGCAGTTTTTCGACATCGTGGCGGTGTGCCGCTTCGATGACGTTCGCTTCGATCATGAGGTTGTCGTAGAGAAAGTCTGCCGGATATGTGTCGTTGGCGAGGATCCCGCCGACCTTGGCCGCCGCGACGAACACGGCATCAGGCCTTTCGCGGGCGAACCATGCGCGGGTTGCGGCCTGATCCATCAGGTCCACATCGTCGCGCGTCGCGGTCAAGACTTCGCAGTCTTCGCTCGCCAAACGCCGCGCAATCGCCGAGCCCGCCATGCCGCGATGACCAGCAACGAAGACGCGCTTGCCCTTGAAGTCGTAGGTTTCACCCAGCGCCATTTCCCTACGCGTTCCCGAGCGTTGCGGCTTCGGCGCGCATCACTTCGAAATCGGCCGCCACCATTTCACGCGCCAGTTCTCGCGGGCCGGTTTCGTGAACCCAGCCGAGCTTCTCCTTGGCCTTGGTCGGGTCACCGAGTAGCAATTCCACCTCGGTCGGGCGGAAATAGGCCGGGTCGACTTCGATCAGGCAGCGTCCGTCAGCAGTCGAATAGCCTTTCTCTTCGATGCCTTCGCCTTTGAACTCGACCGGGATGCCGGCGTCTTCGAATGCCCAACGGACAAACTCGCGAACCTCGGTGGTCTCGCCGGTTGCCAACACGTAATCGTCAGGCTCATCCTGCTGCATCATCATCCACATGCCGCGGACATATTCGCGGGCGTGGCCCCAGTCGCGCTTGGCATCCAGGTTGCCAAGATAGAGCTTTTCCTGCTTGCCGAGCGCAATTGCGGCGGCGGCGCGGGTGATCTTGCGGGTGACGAAAGTTTCGCCGCGCAGCGGGCTTTCGTGATTGAACAGGATCCCGTTCGAGGCATGCATGCCATAGGCTTCGCGGTAGTTGACCGTGATCCAGTAGGCGTAGAGCTTGGCTGCTGCATAGGGACTGCGCGGATAGAACGGCGTGGTTTCGCGCTGCGGCACTTCCTGCACGAGACCGTAAAGCTCCGAGGTTGAAGCCTGATAGAACCGGGTTTTCTGCTCGAGCCCGAGGATTCGGATCGCCTCAAGCAGGCGCAAAGTTCCGATCGCGTCGGCATTGGCGGTGTATTCGGGCGTTTCAAAGCTGACCGCGACGTGGCTTTGCGCGGCAAGGTTGTAGATCTCGTCGGGCTGCACTTCCTGAACGATCCGGATCAGGTTGGTGCTGTCGACGAGGTCGCCATAATGCAGCACGAACCGCTGATTGTCGGTGTGCGGATCCTGGTAGATGTCCTCGATCCGGCCGGTGTTGAACGAGGATGAGCGCCGCTTGACCCCGTGCACTTCGTAACCCTTGTCGAGCAGCAGTCGCGACAGATACGCGCCGTCCTGTCCGGTAACTCCAGTGATCAGTGCTTTCTTGCCGGTGGTCATCAATGTGCTTTCGGAAAAAGAAGGAATGTTGGAGGCGCTTAGGCCTTGAAACTGTCGCTGGCAAAGACGGGATCGTCCTCGCGCGCAAACATCAGGTCGATTTGCCACAGAGCGCCGTCGCGGGGGCGATTGAGCACGTCGACGAGATGCGTCACGCGAAAGCCTTTGGTCGCCATGAAGGCGATCATCTCGTGGAACAGCAAAGTCTCGGGCGTGTGGCGGAAATTGTAGGCTTCCATCACCACGTAGCGTGTTTCGGCGAGCACTTTCTCGGCGCTGCGGAGGATCGGCATTTCGAAGCCATGGGTGTCGAATTTGAGGAAGTACGGGCCGGCGAGGCCCTTCATCGCGGCAATCGCATCGACCGAATGGACCGGCACCGCGCGAGTCTCGCCTTCGCTGCCATGCACGCTCGACCCGTCGAGATCGTCGGTGACCGCGAGTTCGACGGTCCCGCCATCGTCCTCGCCGGCGACAGCCGAGACGAAATCGAAACGGTCGTTTTCGCCCTTCAATTGTTCGAGATAGGGCAGGCGCTCGCTCAGCGGATCGACGCCGACGATCCGCGCTTTGGGGAACATATCGAGCGCCATCCGGCTCCAGTCGCCGCGCGCGGCGCCGAGGTCGAATATGCTTGCAATTCCATGATCGCGATCAGCCAGCCAGGCGAGCGCATATTCCATGTCGATCCCGGCGCGATAAAGCTGCGCGCCGGTGGGCGCGAGCACGCGATTGGCGGCCTGCAGAATCTTCTTCTTTGCGCTCATGACGTGGTGAATTCCTTGAACGGAGCGCGCCCTACACTTGGGGGGCGAATGTTACAACGCTTCGATTGCTGCACTTGCGAACAATTTACAGGTGTAGCCCTTCCATCTCGATCCCCTCGCGAACTACTCGTGCCGGATTTCCAGCGACGATTGTTCCCGAAGGCACGTCCTTGGTCACCACAGCGCCCGATCCGACCACGCATTCATTGCCAATCCTGACGCCGCCCATGATCACCGCGCCGATCCCGATCACGCACCATTCGCCGATATAGGTGTGGCATTTCTCGCCATCGTAGCGGCCCAGACTTTTCCTCGGTATCAGTTTGTGACTCAGGATCGTCACGCGGCTCGTCAGGATCGTATGCGCCCCGACATGGATGCCTTGCGGGAAGTAGCGGTCGAGATTGAGGCCGCGCTCCAGCTCGCAGCTGGGGTGGATATCGTAACCCGCCATCTTGTAACGATACCAGCGCAGCCATTGCACTCGCTTGGCGATGCTCTGCCGTAGCCCTTTGGTCTCTTCGCTCATGAGGCTGGCACCTTCTCTTGTTCGACCAACTGCCTCGCCCAACTGTCGATGCTGAAAGCCTGAACGTCCAGCTCCGAGGTTATCGGGCGCGCCAGGAATTCAGGCACCTGCGAAAAGTCGTGGCCGTCGACCAACAGGAAGCGGTCGTCGCGGTAGAATGGCTCGTCGATGATGCGTGGATTCTCGGTCACGATCTTGCGGCCGGCGCACATGTTCTCGATCAGCCGCATCGTGTAGCCAGACTGCTTGTGATTGGCGAAGTCGAAAGTGCCGCGCGACGCCTCGAGCATGTCGACAATCCCGTCAAAGCTCAGACTCTTGCCCGTCACGCCGGGCAGCGACTTGCGTTCCTTGAGCAAGGTCAGTTGCATCACAGGTGAACATTTGAGGTGGAAGCGGGTGGTCAGCCCGTTGGCCTCGCAAAAGGCGTGAAGTCGTTCGAGCGCGGTGAAGCGGTGCAATGTGCCGATCGCTCCGACGAAATAGAGATCCTGCGCCTTGGGTCGATCATCGTCGATCGCGAAGAAACGCGGGATTGCAAACAGCGGAAGGTAGGCGATCCCCACTGCCTCCGCATCGGCCGGATCGAAGGTCGCGGCATGATCGAAATGCTTCAGCCACGGGCGGTAATCGTGAGTGGTAAGCGAATCCCAATTGTAGAGAACGAAGCGCGCATCGGGGTGCAGCTCGCGCAGCCGCTCCAGCGCCGAGTGCTGCATGTGGTGACACTGGATAAACAGGATCGCGCTGTAATCCTTGCCAGCGCTGTCTTCCACGATTCGGTCGTGATAGGCCGCCAGCCGTTTGGCATAGGCTCCGCCGACGAATTTCTTGGCGGTCTTGCTGGCGAATCCGGCATCCTCGATCGGATGGTAGTCTACCTGATGTCCGAGCCGCTCAAGCGCGTTGCAGATTTCCTTCGCGTAAGCGAAATAGTCGATGCCGATAAACAGGATGCGCGACATGGGGCGTAGCTCCGACCGGTCAGGCGCGCTGCGGCTGGACCGGGCGCGCGTTGCGAGTGCCGCCGAGCAAGCTTCGCACGCGCTTGGGCCTGATCAACAAGCCGCTGAATGCCACCATCAGCACGATCGGCGTGAAGAACAGCGATTCCGCCATCAGCGACAGCACGATCAGGCCGGCAAACAGGAAACGCGGACGGAACATGCGCTGAAAGGCGAGACCGATCAGGAAGATCAGCGAAAGCGGAATGCCGACGCTGTAGAGCAGCACCACAACCCCGTTGGTGTTGCCGCGTTCGGTGATGTTGTCGCGCGACAAGTTGGCTTCGCGATAGCCGACGCGGGCGGAAACATCGAAATACTTCTCGTAATCGAACCCGATCCCGGTCAGCGGCTTCTCCGCCGCGACTGCGATGCCGGTGCGCAGGTCGTATTCGCGCGCTTCCGCGGAGCCGCTCAGCGCCCCGTAAAACTTCTGCGTGACATTAAAGGACATGTACGCGGCGAGTGGCAATAGAAGCACCGGCACGAACACGAACACACCGACTTTCTGCCTGCGGTTCGCGGTCTTCAGCCAGATGAGATAGGCAAGACTGAACTGGATCATCATGATTATCACGCCGGTGGTCGATTGGGTCGCGATCACCGCCAGCGAAGCGAGCCCGATATCGAACCATGAGTGCTTGCGCACGAACAGGCAGATGAACAGCAGGATGTTGAGATAGATCTGGAACACCCCGGGCTCGAAGAAGAATCCGTCGGGTCTCTTGAGCACCGCACCCGTCTCGATCAGTTCGTGATAGGTGAAGATATAGAACAGTGTGTGGTAAGTCGTCTCGTTGACCAGGAACGTGGTGAAGAAGCCGCCCGCAACCAGCACGGCGATCGGCGTCAGGATCGACTGGAACGCCATCAGCTTGAGCATCGGGAAGAGATCGTCGGCAAGCGTCGTGCGAGTCTCGTTGATATAGACCATCAGCAAGGCGATCCCGGCGAGAAAGTTCGCGTAGCGGATCGTCATCGGCAGCAACTGGAAACTCTCGCCTCCGATAAGAGCCACCGCACCGACCGCGAACAACAGCAGCCAGATCAGCGCGAATTCCGGTCGGAACATGCGCAGCGGATTGCGCAGCGCGAAGCACAGCACCAACACCAGCACCAGCAAGGGCATGCGCGGGATCGACAGGAGTCCGCCCGAAATCAGGATGGCAGCGAACAGTGCCAGCTGACGCAATCGCTGGCGCAACACTGGATTGGTGATCTGCCCGGCCTTGCGAGGTGCTGGCGCGGCTGGGTTCGTCTGTGCGGGCGCGGCGCTGGCGCTCATTCGCGGAATTCTCCTTCGGGAGTCGTGCGATACCATCCCTCGCGGGTCTCGCAATAGCGCTTGACGATCCGAGCGGGCGCTCCGGCAGCGACGCAATGATCGGGGATGTTGCTGGTCACGACACTGCCCGCCGCGATCACGCAGTGCTTCCCGATCGAGGCCCCGGAGATACAGACATTCTCACCGATCCAGCTGCCGTCGCCGATATGGACTTCGGCCAGCTGGGTCAGGCCCTGGTCGCGGATCGGCGTTGTCGGGTCTTCGAAGGTGTGCCGGTTGTCGGCAACAAACAGTCGGTCCGCCGTCAAAACCCCTTCACCAAACTCGACCCTTTTGGTTGCGACGATATGCGCGTGATTGCCAATCATCGTACGCGCGCCGACCTTGAAAACCGGCGGTTCGGCGTGCTCCTGAAGCGCGGCGATGTAGGCGCCGTATTGCAGCACAGCTTCATCGCCGAAATGGCAGTGTTTCGCGCCGAAAATCCGCAATGGGCGTACGATCCGAACACCGCTGCCCATGCTCCCGAAGAAGCCGCCGACAAGACGGTAGAACAGGATCGATAGGAAATCGCGGATGCGGAAATGCAGCATTGGTTCGCCGTTTTCGTGTCGGCAGCGCGCCTACACGCTCGCCCGGTTTGCGGCAAGGCGAGGGACAAACAGGCGAAATTCCGGGTGGCGGCGCGACAATTGCCACCAGCCGATTACGAGCAAGGCCGCCATCAGCGCGTAGATCCCGGCGCGGAGTATGATCACGCCGTCCAGTGTGAAAGTCTCGCCAAGCAGCATCGCCCCTCCGAAAGCCAGCAGGGTTGCCAGCACGCCGGCCCCATAGGCGATCACATACCAAGTGTAGTCGATTACCACATTGTAGGTGAGCGCAAAGGGCGCCGAGAGCGCAAACGCAATCAGCCCTGGAGTGAGCAGATAGACCCAGTGCAAATCGGGGACGTATCTGGGCAGCACCAGCCCCAGCAGCGGCTCGGCCAGCAACCACAGCGCCAGCCCTACGGCGGCGCAATATCCCACCGTGATCGCCAGCAGGGTGCGCAACTCGCGCGAGGTCGCGCCCGCCTCGCCCGCCTTCCAGTGTCGCACGATGTTGGGAAGGAACACCTGCTGCACGAGGTTTGGCGCGAGATTGAATAAAGTCAGGAACAGGAAAGCGAGATACAACCGACCGAGCGAATCCAGGCCCAGCTCGCCGGTGACATAAGCACGCTCGACCAGCGTGTTGAACTGGATCGCAATGCCGGTGAGGAACAGGACGAACCCGGCCTTGAAGACCACGGTTCCGAGCCGTTTCGAAACCCGCAGTCGCTTGGGCCGCAGCACGGCACCGCTAAAGAGCGCCAAGCCAGCAAACAACACCGGTTGAATTGCGATCGAGAGCACCGCGACGCCCGATCCGTCGTCCTTTGGAGACCCGCTCCAATCGGGGAGCAGCATGACAAGCACGCTTAGCGACACGATCATCGATATCGCGTTGATGAGGTTGGCGAGGCCAAATCGACCTGCCGCCACCATCTCGTTGAGCATCCATGATCGCAGCAAGGTCGCGATCCCGCCCAGAGCCGTCAGGATCGCAATATCGACATAGTAGCCGCCGGTCACAGTCACCACGCCAGCTGCGACGAGTGCAATGATCACGGCAATGGTGGCAAAGCCGGTATAGGCGAGGTCGATAATCCGCTGCTTGGTCCGCTCACCCGCACTGCACAGCAGGCGATAGCCGCCATTGAGCAGCCCGAAATGCATCAGGCCGCAAACGAGGATTGTGGCCTGGACCAGAGCCACCAGCCCCAGCGCGGCATAATCGAGCGCGATCATCAGCACCACGCCGCGCACCAGCATCAGCAGATTCACGCCCAGCCCGATGGCGACATAGGCGGAGCGGGAATTCATCATGGCGTACGGCTCAACAAGAGCCCGCGATCAGACCTGAAGGATCGAATCGACGTATTCGCCCGAGAGGTCGGGGCGAACCTTGCGCGCCTCTTTCGCCGCCTGCGCGCGGTGGCTGCCCAGCGGGTTCATCATTTCGGTATACGGCACATGCGTGTTGAAGGTGATGAACACCGCCGTGCGTGGGATGCTGCAGCGGCTGCCGAAGTGATAGCAGGTCGCCGGATCGACCAGGATCGCCGAACCGGAACTGCCGTAGAAGGTCTCGAACTCGTCCGAGCCGATTTCGGCTGCAATCTGATCGTCGGACAGGCGGCGGATGATCGGCGAACGCTTCACTTTCCGGCTCACCTGCTTGTCGACGAACACGAACGGGCCGTGCTCGTCGGTGGTCACGTCGTTCAGATACATGATGAAGTGCAGGCTCTTCGCATCGCCGTAGTCGCGGTGCCATTTCTGGCTTTCGCGCAAGGTGCCCGAAGTCGGGAAGGAGCGCGCGACCTGGATACTGGCGAAAGAGAACTTGCCGTCGAAATAGGCCTGCGCCGCACCAAGAATGCCCTCCGAAAACGCCAGTTGGAACAGTGGGTTCTCGGCATTGAAGTCCTCGGGCCGCACCACGTTTTCGAACGGGTGGCCGGCGTCGGTCGGCACCACTTCGTCGCCGCGCGGCATGTAGATGTCGCGGATTGCAGCCAGCTGGTCTGGATCGACGGGGTTCGCGGGGCAATATCCGAGCGTGTTGAGCTGTTCGAGCCGTTCGGCGTCGAAATTGCTCTCGCGCGGGGGCGGAGCGGCATGGCCGGTCAGCTGGTTCTTGACCTTGCCGAGCTTGCGCACGGGCACGAGCCGCCAGCGCAGGAAGCTTGCCGTGTCCTTGAGGGCCGTACTTGCCATCGTCTCTTCTATCCCTGCCGGCTTAGCGGCTTACCCATATATCGCTCGGCACTTCGTCGCTGATCCGCTTGGCCGGAATGCCGACATAAGTGCCCGGTTCAGTGATCGAACGGTTGACCAGCGACATCGCTCCCACCACGACATTGTCGCAAATGTCGACCGGGCCGACCACCACCGTGTTTGCGCCAATAACGACATTGTCGCCCAAGCGAAAGACATCTCCGGTCTTGTGGCGGGCGAGATATTCGGGATCATCGGGGGCCGGGCCGACGAATTTCGCCCCGGCGTTGACCGCGACGCGTCCTTCGGAAACGATCCCGTTGCCGCCCAGCAGCACGCCCGCCGGGTGCGAAATGCGCAGTTTCGCGACTTTCACCCGATAGCTCGTAACGTCCACGCCGAAGCGCCACAGCAGCGTCCGGTCGATCAGCATCGCCATGAACCGTCCGATCAGCGGCATCTTCGTGTGGAACCATGTCGAGACCCGCATGGTCGCGCGAATATTGGATTCCACCATCCAGAGCTTGAGTAGAAAGCGCTTCATGGCGGTGACTTAGCCGTTGCCGCCCAGCGGCTCAATTCCGGCGCCGATGCAGATCGCGTTGCGGACCAGTGCAATGTTGTCGGCATCGTAGAGCTTGGGGTTTGGCAGCGGACGGCCTTCATGACTGAATTCGGCAAGGCTGGCGACGAAGCGGCGCGCATCTTCGGGATCGACCCGTTCGATCTGTTCAACCGGGGTACGCATCGCGTCACGCAATTCGTGCCACGTCTCTATCCGCCACACGCCGGGCACGCTGTCCCAGTAGATTTCGCCCATCACGCACACGCATTTGCCAATGCAGGCAGCCTCCCAGCCGACGCTGCTGGTGAGCGTCACCACGCGCTCGCAGCGCGCCAGCACTTCGCGGCTGTGCACTTCGGCTGGCAGGAATGAGATGTTCGAATAGCGCGCGCGGATATCCTGGAACTTGGGCCGTAGCAGCGCGCCCTTGTCGACAGGGTGCTCCTTCACCACCAGTGTCTGGTGCGGGCTGAGGCATTTGAGGATATTCTCGATCGTGGCGACCTGGCTGGAGAAGAACTCGCTCATGTAGTTGAGCGTTGCCTCGGGCTCCTGGTGCAGCGGGTAGAGCACGATCTCGCGGCTGTCCGGGATGTCGGCCAGCGCGTCGTAGCTCTTGGTGAAGCTGGCGGCGAAGACCTGCGGGCGCTTGGAATATTCTTCGGTATAGGTCTCGTAGCGGAAGGCGCCGGGTTTCAAAGCATCGCGCGAGGTCCAGTCGCGCCACTTCCAAAGCGCCGACTTGGCAAGTCCGGTGGCGAGCGGCTTGAGATTGCGGCGCCCGGCAAGGTTGCGAACGTAGTAGGGCTTGTAATCGCTCTTCCGCACCTGATCGAGATAGGCGTCGGCCATCGCCAGCGTGCGGGTGGTCGGTTGGGGTAGGTCGAGCGCCTTCCCCGACAGCGTGAGCGGATCGGGCAGCCAGTAGAAATAGCCCTCGATCACACAATACATCGGCGCGAGATAGGCGATCTGCCGTGCGCGGGTCTCGATCAGCAACACCTCGGAAATCTCGATCGCGATCAGCTCATTGCACACTGCAATCGGTTGATGCTCATCGAGCAGCGCCCGCCAGAAGCCGATTTCCTTGCCGAGAATGGTGAGCCGTTCGGATTGCGAATAGCGCCCAAGAAAGCGCTCCGACATGAGCGAGGTCAGCAGGTAATTCTCGGGCACCTCGGCGGGTGTGATGGAGTCGAAGTCCGCTTCGAAACACGCCGCCACTTCGCAGCCCTTGGCGCGAACCTGATCGGCTTCCTTGCGGGTCAGGGTGACGTAGACCGCATCGTAGCGTTCGTCTTGCAGCTCCGGGTAGAACCCGGCCTGGAACCCGCGTGCGAAAAAGAGGATCTTGGGTTTGCTCATGCCGGCGCGTCGCCTGTGCGGCCTTCGATGAACAGGTCCGGGTCGATTTCGTCGAGTGTTACCGGACGACCGCCTTCGAAATGCGACTGAACGATGGCGAACAGGATGCGTTGGCCGATGACGATGTCGCGCTTCAGCGCAGCGTTTGCAACGCGGGCGGTTTCGCTACCCTTGAGGCAATCGGCCAGTTGCAGGATCGGTGCGAGTGCGCCCTGCGGTTGGTCGGGTGGATTGAATTCCAGTCTCGTAGGCTCGTGATAGGGGTTTGCGCCGGCCGGTTTGGTGTCGCCCGATGCGTCCGGGTCGGGCTTGGGCCTGCCCGAGAGCCACAGCGAATGGCCATTGCTCGTCACTGCGATCTGCGCAGTCTGGCACGCAAGGCGGAAATCGGTCCCGGGGATGCGGGTGATATGGCCTGCAAATCCGCCTTCGAACCAGATCGTCGCGCCCATCACGACCGGATCGTTGACGATCCGCGAACCGTCGCGTTCGACTTCGCCCAGCCGTGCCTGCACCGCCTCAACCTTGGCTCCGGCGGCGGCAAGCAGAATCAGGTCGACCGTATGCGGATGCGACCAGTAGAGCGTCCGCGCGCCGAATTCGGCGGATGTTTCGAGCAGGTCGCCGTAGATGCCCGACTGCGCGCGAGCGACGGCTTCCTTGTAAATTGCAAAGTGTCGCCGCACCGCGCCCAGCGTCACGAACACATCGTCGCGCGCGAGCAGCGTTTCCAGTCGCTCCAGCTCGGCCACCGAGTTGCAGATCGGCTTTTCGACATGGAGCGCTCGCGAGCCACTTTCTATGCAATCCGCAATCATCTGGGCGCGCCCGATGGTGCGGGTGGCTATGGTGACAATATCCGCAGGATAAAGCTCATCGAGGAAGTCGACGTAGTTCCTGTATCGCTGTGAGATCCCTCCATAATGCTCCGCAGCGCGATGGAGAGCGTCTTCGTTGGGATCGCAGAGAATCTCGAGCGAAATGCCGTCTGCCTGCTGGATTGCCTCCGCATGGGCGGACGGCAGGAAGCACTCCGGCCCGTATTCGCGCACACTAGGCGAGGTGAACGCACCCATCCGACCGCAGCCGATCACCGCCGCAGTGAGATTGCTCATGCCGACCAGTCCAGCAGGTAGGTGATTGCATTGTCCTTGCGCGCGTCGAGATCGGTGTAGGCACGTTCAATATGGTGAGCGGGATAGATACCGGAGACCAAGGCTCTCGCATCCGGCAGTCCAAATTGGATGCTGCGAGCGATGTATCCGAGATTATCGCGAAGGTTGAATCGCGCGAAACCGCGCGGATCATTCTCGAGCGGTGACATGCCGACGGCTTCGACACGCAGCTGCTTGGTGTAGAAAAACTCGCTCGCCAACGGATTGTAATCACCCGGCGGCTCACCCCGTCCCGGAAATCCGAGGCACGCAATGCAACCGTTCTGCGCCGCGATTTCCAGCGCAAGCTGATAATCCTTCCACCCATTCGTGGTCAGGATCACAACGTCGGCGCCCGCTCCCATTTCCTGCATCAGTTGATCGACGTCATCGCGCCCATAGGCGCCGCGCGAGCAATACTCCTCTTCAGCGATGCAGCGTGAGGCGTGATGATTGGAGACTGCGTAGACTTCCGCACCCGCTTGCTTTGCCATGGCAACCGAAGTCAGGCCGAGAACACCCAGGCCGATCACGCAAACCTGGTTGCCGGCGCGGATATCGCTGCGCAGGACGGCGTTGTAGCCGAGGTGGAAAAGGTAGGATGTGACGACGTCCTTTGCGCCCATCGCATAGGTCAGTTTGACGTAGGCGTCGGAGGCCGTGCACACAAAATGGCTGCGATGCGATTGCAGCGTCAGCACCCGGTCGCCCGGTACGAAATCCTCGACCCCGGCGCCGCATTCCAGCACTTTCGCGACATTGCAGTACCCCTGCAGCCGCGGATAGACGACGCCAGGCCGCAACGGCGGATCGCCGCGCCAGGCGGCTAGCTCGGTGCCCGGGGAAATAGCGGTGACGATGGTCTCGCAGAGGATCTCGCCTGCAGCGGGCGATGCGACCGGTTCTTCGCGAAGAACCAACCGGCCAGGCGCCTCCAGCCAAACGGTCTTGCTTGTCAGGCCATTCATTGCCTTGCCTCTTCGGAAATCAGCGGCGCAATCATTCGCCGCCATTCTTCAAAGCCAGCGCTGCCAGGATGGATACCGTCCATGCTGAAGCGTTCAAGCACGCCATTTGCGTCCGAGAAGCGGCGATCGAGGTCGATGAAGGTCGCACCCTTGTCTTCGGCCATTCGGGCGAGTTCGGTGTTGAGCCGCCCGACCTGCTCTCGCATCGTGTCGTCGCATCGGTTGAACCGCGTCTCTCGACAGGTGATAACCGATTGCACAACGACCTTCGCTCCGCCCTCTGACAGTCGATCGACCAGCGCTGCGTAACGTTCGAGTATCTGCGCGTTGGTGTTGCGCGCAGTGACATCGTTGATGCCGATCATCACGAACACCTTGGACGGCTCCGCTCTCAGAATGTCTTCGGCCCGCGCGAGCAGACCACCCACGCGGTCTCCGGGGACGCCGCGATTGATAATCGAGGCATCGGGGAACAGCTCGTTCCAGCGCCCGCTGGCCGTGATCGAATCGCCTGCCATGACGATGTCGGCCTTGGTGTCGAGCGTTGCATATCGCTCGGCCGAGATCGTTGGGATCTCGCTCAACCGATACTCGGCGTTGGCGGTCTCCGGCACACCCAGCAAGGCCGCCTTCGCCGCGCGTGCTTGCGGGTAGGGGAACAGGTCATAGGCCCCGGCCGAGAACCCCCAGCCGAACGCCCCCAGCACCAAAGCCGCAAGAGCTGCATAGCGAACCATGCGCGCGCCCCTGTCAGTTTGTCGCATAATTCGCAAGCGCAGCGCGCACGTTCGCGGTCTGCACCACACGCCCTTCGCGATTGAGGTGACCGGCGCCATCGAAGAACAATTCGGCGGGCAGGCAGAAGCGCGCAAGGTCGTGCTGCACGCCGTCGCGAGCGCCGAGAGCGCTCAATCGCGCGGTAATGGCGTCAACATCGCGCCAGCGGCAAGCGGGCTCGGGCATGGCGGCCGGGACATACAGAACGCTGAAGCCATTCGCGACCAGCATGTCATCAACATAGGCTTCGAAGCGGTCGAGATTTTCGGGTGTGATGTCTGGGAGCTGATAATTGCCGAAATCGGGCGGGGGACGATCGATGGTCAGGTGCGAGGTGAGATCGCCCACCGCGTTGAAGCCTGAGCGACGGTAAACCTCATCGACCGCCGTGTTTCCGGTGAGATGATGCCGCACCTCCTGATATGTGCGGTGAATCACATGCGGAACACAGCGCGGCTGTCCGATCAGCTGCGCCAAATCCTTGCGCAGATAGATAACATCGCACCAGATCGCCGAGTAGCGTTGGTCTTCGGCCAGCAGTTCCAGCTCGGGCAGTAGAACGATCAGGTCGTGCTCGGGGTCGAGATGCGGGGCGTACAGGTCCATCAGGTTGCGGAACCCGATGCCCGCCTGGATGCCGCCATTGTAGACCGGGCGACCCAATTCCTCACCCAGCGTCTCTGCCGAGATCGAGAACGCCGCTCCCGATCCCCCGATCAGAATGATACGACCATCCTGCCCCTTGCTACGCTCCAGCATGGCAAGATGATCGTCGACTGCGGCGAGATAGCGGCCTTCGCTCACGGGCGTGAAGGGCATCGCCTGCCACAATGCGATGAGCGCCACGTTGAGCAGCACGAACACCCCCGCCAATGCGAGCAGCGCGCGCTTGGCGCTGCGGCCGTCAAAACTGGAAGTATATGAAGGCATTGGCTTCCTGACGAGTAGCGGCGTTGACAAGGACGAGGATCAGCGCAGAGGCGAACAGCAGGGTTTCTGCCATTTCCTTGCCCGCGCGGCCAAGCCACGCAAGCCTCAAGCCCCTGTCCAGCCGGGTCTGTCCGCGCCACAGCGCATCGACTGCAAATGCCAGCGCGACGAACAAGAGCCCGAAGCGCTCGCTTTGTGGCAGGCCGAACTCGGTGAACGAGCGGGCATACATCGTCCAGGCGGTGCCGAAATCGGGGCTGCGGAAAAGGGCGGAAAGCACGACGAACAGGCCGAATGTGTAGATCCAACCGCCAAGTTTCAGCCAAAGCCTCTCGCCCAGCGTCACCGCTGCGCGCCAGCGCCGCTCGAGCACCAGCAGCACGCCGTGCAAGGTGCCCCAGACAATGAAGGTCCAGTTGGCGCCGTGCCACAGCCCGCTGACGAAGAAGGTTGCTATATTGGCGATCGCAATGCGGCTTTCGCTACGCTTCCCCTTGCGCAATTCGGCATAGACATAGTCGCGGAAGAACAAAGTGAGCGTGATGTTCCAGCCGCGCCATAACGCGCTGATCGAGCTGGCCAGGAACGGCGTCGCGAAGTTGGTCGACAGCCTGATCCCCATCATCGCCGCCAGCCCGATTGCGATCGAGGAGTAGCCCGCGAAATCGGCATAGATCTGGATCGAGAAATACAGCATCCCGAGCAGCAGTTCGCCGCCGCCGAG
>CAZJZO010000008.1:0-54996 GCA_964550495.1 uncultured Porphyrobacter sp.
CCACGGCCTACCAGATCAAGGGCATGAACTTTTCGATCACGTCGGCCTGTTCGACTTCGCTCCACTGTATCGGGATTGCGGCGCAGCAGATCGCCTTAGGTTTGCAGGACGTGATGTTTGGCGGCGGCGGCGAAGAACTGGACTGGACCTTGTCGTGCCTGTTCGATGCGATGGGCGCGATGTCGAGCAAATACAACGACACGCCTCAACGTGCCAGCCGTGCATTCGACGCTGACCGCGACGGGTTCGTGATCGGCGGCGGTGGCGCAATTGTTGTACTCGAAAGCCTCGAACACGCGCAGGCGCGCGGCGCAACGATCTATGCCGAGGTTACCGGCTTCGGCGCGACGTCAGACGGTGCCGATATGGTAGCCCCTTCGGGCGAGGGCGGAGAGCGCGCCATGCGCGGTGCCCTCCGCACGCTCGGCGAGGGGCGCAAGGTCAGCTATATCAACGCCCATGGCACTTCGACGCCGGTTGGCGATGTCGGCGAAATTGAAGCGGTACGCCGGGTCTTCGGAGAAGGTGCGACGCCGCCAGTCAGCTCGACCAAGTCGATGACCGGGCACAGCCAAGGCGCCACGGGAGCGCAAGAGGCGGTTTACTGCCTGCTTGCGCTGGAGCACGATTTCATCATTCCGTCGATCAATGTGGAAACTCTCGACCCGGCGCTGAAGCCGGAAGAGATCGCGACCGACGTCGTCGAGAATGCGGGCCTCGATACCGTGATGACCAATTCCTTCGGGTTTGGCGGCACCAACGGTTCGATGCTGTTGTCGAAGTTTGACGGGTGAGTTTGCAGCCGCAATTCTCATAGGTGAGGGGATCGGACATGGGCGTGCTGGCAGGAAAACGCGGTCTCGTGATGGGCGTTGCCAACGATCGATCGATTGCCTGGGGGATTGCCAGGGCGTGTGCCGAAGCGGGCGCGGAGCTGGCATTTACCTATCAGGGCGACGCATTTCGCAAACGGTTGGAGCCGCTGGCCGAAAGCGTTGGCTCGGACCTCATGTTGGACGCCGACGTTACCGATGACGCGTCGCTCGATGCTGCCTTTGAAGCGTTGCAGGAGCGGTGGGACAAGCTGGATTTCCTCGTCCATGCGATTGCCTATTCCGACAAGTCGGAACTGACGGGCCGCATCCTCGATACCACCCGCGAGAACTTCAAGAATTCGATGGACATTTCTGCCTACAGTTTCATCGAAGTCGCGCGCCGCGCCCATCCGATGATGGTCGAGCACGGCGGCACCTTGCTGACGTTAAGCTACATGGGATCCAATCGCGTCACCCCGAATTACAACGTGATGGGTGTAGCCAAGGCGGCGCTGGAGGCAGCGGTGCGTTATCTTGCCAATGACCTTGGCCCCGAAGGCATCCGCGTCAATGCCGTCAGCCCCGGCCCGATGAAGACGCTGGCAGGCAGCGCGATTGGCGGGGCGCGCAAGACTTTCAAGCATACGGAAGCCAATGCTCCGCTGCGTGCCAATGCCACGCTCGAGACGGTGGGCGGTACGGCAGTCTACCTTTGTTCCGATGCCGGGGCCTGCACCACCGGAGAGATCATCCGCGTGGATGGCGGTTTCCATGTCCTCGGCATGCCGCAGCACGAAAATCTGTAAGGGAAGCTTGCTCCCTTAGCTCAAAGCTGGCCGGTCGATTGCGGGATTAGACACAGTCCCCGAAGGTCGGCGGGCCATCACGCTCAAGCAGGGAATCGACCATGCCGTCGACTTTCTCGGCCTCCAATTCGCGCCAATGGCCATAAAAGTCATAGTCTTTGCCGAGATTGCAAATGCGCTTCTCGGCAGGTGACGAAAGGCCTTGTCTCTCCTTGAAACGCACCAAGTCTGCTTCGCCGTTTGGAAAGTTGCGGACCAGGTAGGCATCCAGCCGATCCCGGTAATTCTCAAGCCTCGCCTGATATTCTGGGTCTTTACCGGCATGGCAGGTCTCTGCCTGGAGTTGCGCTAGGTAGAGGAAAGCGCCGATACAAAGCACCTGCTCACCGGGCCTTCGCTCTGGCTCTTCCGCTTGTGTAGCGCCCAGCAATGCTAGCGCCGAGATCGCGAGCAAAGCGTTCTTCATCATGTTTCCTCCGCCGGCATGACCTGTCGCTGGTCGGGTCTTCGGAAATGCTGGTCGACCACCACGTCGAGCATTCCGAGCGCCATCATTAGCATTGGGGAGGCGTTGAGTTCACCCGAGGCGTCGGATTTGCCAGCCTCGCGTCGCCAACGGCGAGCGTCGGTTACCGTTCTCCCGTCCGGGAGTTGCGCTTTCACCTGTTCGAATGCCTCGCGCCCTTCCTTCACGCGAGCCAGGCCCAGTTCCAGGTCGATCTCGCCCCGGTCGAGCGCTTCCAGTGTCTCGCACCGATATCCGTGACACGTCTGCGGCCTTATTGCGTAGATCTGGCAGACGCCGCAATCGAGCTGCGGACATGGAAACAGGAAGCCTGCTTTTCCGTCTGCCTCGACCACGGCCATTCCGGCATCGCGCGCCGGTTGGATTTCGTCCGGTGCCAATGGGCCGTAGTCGAAGATGCCCCCGTCGCAGCAAAGGCCGCATTGTGTGCACAATGTGCTGGCGTCGGACGTTTCACTCATCCGGCGAATATAACATCAAGAATGCCCAGTCAGTCAAAATCCCAGGCACGCTCGCCATGAGCCGACTGATCGAGCCCGTCGATTTCGTCTTCTTCGCTGACACGCATCGGGAACGCGACCGATACCATCAACGCGATGACGGCGCTGCCAACGGCGCTCCAGACCATGACGGCGCCGATGCCGATGGCTTGGGCTCCGAGCTGGCTGGCCATGGTAGCGTCACCAAAGTAGCCGGTTCCGCCGAGATCTTCGGACAGGAAAACGGCGAGCAGCAAAGTGCCGAGAATGCCACCCACGCCGTGCACCGCGAACACATCGAGCGAGTCGTCGATCTTCCAGCGATGCTTCACTTGCTGGATCGCACCGTAGCACACCAGCGCGGCAAGCGCGCCGAAGATCATGGCCGCTCCCGGGGAGATGAACACGGCGGCGGGCGTAATCGTCGCAAGGCCGGCGATAGCTCCTGTGGCCCAACCGATACTGGTGGGCTTGCCAATGGCAATACGCTCGGCAAGCATCCAGGTCAGCGCCGCTGCGCTCGCGGCGACATGAGTGGCGAGGATTGCGCTGGCTGCGTTGTCATTGGCGCCCAGAGCCGAGCCACCGTTGAAGCCAAACCAGCCGACCCACAGCAACGCGCCTCCAACCATGGTCAGCGCGGGGGCGTGGGGCAATAGCGGCTTTTGCGGAAAGCCTTTCCGCGGACCGAGCAGCAGGACGACCACCAATGCTGAGACTCCTGCGGTCGTGTGGACCACCAACCCACCTGCAAAATCCAGCGTGCCGAATTGCGAAGCCAGCCAGCCGCCGCCCCAGACCCAATGGGCCACTGGTGCATAGATGATCAGCACCCACAGCGCGCTGAAACCAAGCACCCACGGAAATTTCGCCCGTTCGACCCAAGCACCGACCATCAGTGCCGGCGCGATCACTGCAAATGTCATCTGAAACAGCGCGAAGCTGCTTTCGGGAATTGCGGTGCCGGGGCGAACGCTGCCGATATCGGCAAGCAAGATCGCGTTGCCACCTCCGATCCAGCCTCCGGAAACCTGCCCGAATGCCAAGGTGTAGCCGAGCGCGATCCAAACAAGTGAAGCAATTGCCGCCACGCTCCCGCATTGCAGTACCACCGAAAGCAGGTTCTTGGCCCGGACCAGCCCGCCATAGAACAGCGCCAGGCCGGGCAAGGTCATCAGCAGCACGAGCGCCGAAGCGGCAATGATCCAACCCGTGTCTCCGGTGTCGTTGGCAAGCGAGGCAGGAGCCTGCGCCAAGCCGGGAGTGGCGGCGAACATGGACAGGCCGGCAGCCATTCCGGAATTCCAACCGATCCTCGCCATTTATCGCTCCCCGCCTTCGCTATTCGTGCGGGTGTAAGTGGCAATGCGACAAGGCGGCAAGCATCGCGCAGCCACCATCCACGCCTGATTGACGGAGAAATTCGTGGCTGCAGCTGACGCTATCCGATCAAGGCGGTCAGCACCTGATCGGGCGGTCTGTGACCATCGGCCCAAAAACGGATGTTGGCGATCACTTTCTCGCCGGACGCTTCGCGCCCTTCGACGGTCGCGCTGCCGATATGGGGAAGGGTCATGACATTGGGATGCGCGATCAACCTGCTGTCCACGTTCGGTTCGTCGGGATACACGTCGAGCCCGGCCCCAGCGAGACGGCCGTTCTCAAGTGCCTCGATCAACGCCTCCTGGTCGATCAGTTCACCGCGCGCGGTGTTGATGACGCTTGCTTGCGGCTTCATCAATGCGATCCGGCGTGTATCCAGCAGCCCGCGCGTCTCTTCGCTTAGCGGGCAGTGCAAGGTGAGGATATCTGATTGAGCGATGAGTTCATCAAGGTCGGGAACAAACCTCGCGCCAAGCATGCTTTCGACCGCTTCCGGCAACTGCTTTCGGTTGTGGTAGGCGATCTTCAATCCAAAGGCTCTTGCCCGGTGCGCAACCGCCTGACCGATACGGCCCATGCCGACAATACCGAGAACCTTCCCGCCGAGCTTCCGCCCCAGCAGACCGGAAGGAGCCCAGCCAGTCCATTCACCGCTCCGGACCAGCTTGGTGCCTTCGCGGATCCGCCGCGGAACGCCGATTATCCCTGCCATAGCGATATCTGCCGTATCGTCGGTAAACACGCCCGGCGTATTGGTGACAATGATCTTGCGCTCGGCCGCTGCGGCGAGGTCGATATGCTCGGTGCCTGCGCCGAAGTTCGCGATCAATCCCAGCTGTTCTCCGGCACCAGCCAGCATCTCGGCATCGATGCTGTCGGTCACGGTCGGAACCAGCACATGGCATTCCTGCATCGCCGCGATCAGGGCGTCACGGTTCATCGGCTCATCGTTCGAGTTCAACGTGACCTCATAGAGTTCGCTCATGCGTTCTTCGACGCTCGGCATCAGGTGGCGGGTAACCACCACTTTGGGTTTGCCGGTCGGGAAGTGCGGAGCGGAGTTCGCTGGAGCCATGCAGCGGCGCTACTGGCATGAGGTGCAAATGGTCAAGGCCGCGGTTCCCGCTATGAGACATGCACGGCTGCAACGGCTTGAAAGCAAGCGGCTACTATGGTTATCGCCCGTTGCATGAAGCTTTTTCGCGCCTTTTGTCTGGTTGCCGCCGGAGTGGTTGGGGTCAGCGCGACAACCCTCGATCCGCAACCGGCTCGCGCGCAGGATCGCGAGGTGCCCTATTGGGCGTCGACCCGGTTCGATGAGGTCAATATGCGGGTCGGCCCGAGTCAGGAATACAAGATCGACTGGGTGTATAAGCGCAAGGGCTTGCCGGTTAAGGTCGTGCGCCTGCGCGAAGGCTGGCGCCTCGTGCAGGATCCCGATGGGACGCAGGGTTGGATTGCGCAAAGTCAGCTTACGCCGGAACGGAGCGCGCTGGTGATTGGCGAAGGTCTTGTCGATCTTCGCGAAGCTCCCACCGGAACATCGGCGCTGCGCTGGCGGGCAGAACCCGGAGTGGTCGGCACCCTCGGCGAATGCCAGGATCAATGGTGCGAGTTGGATGTCGGCGGACGCAAAGGCTGGGTTGCGGCCGACCGGTTGTGGGGCGCGGGCGAACCTTAGGTCCAACCCGCGCGGGTATTGGTCAGGCGAGTTCCACTGCCACCGCGGTTGCTTCGCCGCCGCCGATGCACAGGCTCGCGACACCGCGCTTCTTGCCTTGCGACTTGAGTGCATTGATGAGCGTTACGATGATCCGCGTGCCGCTTGCACCGATCGGATGACCTAGCGCGGTCGCACCGCCATTCACGTTTACCTTGTCGTGCGGGATACCGATATCGCGCATCGCGAACATGGCGACGCAAGCGAAGGCTTCGTTGACTTCCCACAGGTCCACATCGTCGATTCCCCATTCGGCCTTCTCGAGTACCTTCTGGATCGCACCGACCGGAGCGACGGTGAAATCCTTGGGCTCGCGGGCGTGGGCCGCCATGGCGACAACTTTAGCAACCGGCTCCGCACCCTTGGCAGCGGCGACGCTTTCGCGCGTGAGAACGACTGCGGCCGCGCCGTCCGAGATCGAGCTTGAGGTTGCTGCGGTGATGGTCCCGTCCTTGGCGAATGCCGGGCGAAGTTGGGGGATCTTGTCCGGGCGGCCCTTGCCGGGCTGTTCGTCCACGTCGACCGTGACTTCGCCCTTGCGGGTCGCATAGGTCACCGCGACGACTTCGTCGGCAAACGCGCCGGATTCGATTGCAGCGTTGGCGCGGCGCAGCGATTCGATCGAATATTCGTCCTGCTGTTCGCGGGTAAGTTGGTATTCATTGGCCGTGTCTTGCGCGAAAGTCCCCATCGCACGGCCTTCTTCATAGGCGTCTTCGAGCCCGTCGAGGAACATGTGATCGTAGGTCGTGTCATGCCCGATCCGCGCGCCGGAGCGGTGCTTCTTGAGCAAATACGGTGCGTTGGTCATACTTTCCATGCCACCCGCGACGACGACATCGACAGTTCCGCTGGCCAGCGCTTCTGCACCCATGATCACGGTCTGCATGCCGCTGCCGCAGACCTTGTTGACCGTGGTGGCTTCGACCGATTTGGGGAGACCAGCCTTGATCGCGGCCTGCCGGGCCGGTGCCTGGCCGAGACCCGCTGGCAAGACGCATCCCATATAGGCGCGGTCGAAATCGTCTCCGCTCACGCCCGAGCGGTCAACTGCCGCCTTCACCGCCGTCGCGCCAAGATCTGTCGCCGAAACGTCAGAGAGCGCGCCCTGCATGCCGCCCATCGGGGTTCGCGCGTAGGAGAGGATCACAATCGGGTCGTCGGCGGAGAATTGGGCCATGGAGCGTTCCTTTGCTTCGGGGAGGAGGATTTGCCTGTGCGATGTAATGCTGCGCTGCGGCAAAGGCAATCGCGCGCGCCTAGCGAATTCGTATTAGCTTGTCAGCGACCGGGCTTTGCGCAACAAACGATAGCAAATCGAAACGGGTCACATCTGGGAGAGACTTATGGCCGACGATCGGCGCGACGAACTCGAAGCAATCCTGCGACGCCAGCGCGACGCTTTCACCGCATCGCGGCCCGAAGGCATGTCCATGCGCAAGGATCGCATCAAACGTGCAATGGCTCTGGTGAAGGAGCACGGCGAAAATTTTGCCAAGGCGATGAGCGCCGATTTTGGCAACCGCGCGATGGAGCAAAGCATGCTTACCGACATCGCGGCGACAGTGGGTGCTGGCAAGCACGCGCTCAAGCATATGGACAAATGGGCCAAGACCGAGAAGCGGCCAGTGCAGTTCCCGCTTGGTCTGTTGGGTGCCAAGGCCGAGGTTCGCTACGAGCCCAAGGGCGTCATCGGCATCCTGTCGCCGTGGAATTTTCCGCTGCAGCTTGCGTTTGGCCCGCTGATGCAGGTGCTCGCCGCTGGCAATCGCGCGATGATCAAGCCGAGCGAGTTTACCGAGCGAACGAGCCTGCTCATGGCGGAATTGACCGAGGAATATTTCACTCCCGATGAAGTCGCCGTGATCACTGGCGGACCAGAAGTCGCAGCAGCGTTTTCTTCGCTCCCGTTCGATCATCTGGTGTTCACGGGTTCGACCCCGACTGGCCGGAAAGTGATGGAGGCTGCCTCTCGGAATCTCGTTCCGGTCACGCTGGAATTGGGCGGGAAGTCACCCGTGATCATGGGACGCAGCGCCGACTTTGCGAAAGCCGGTGAACGGATCGCACTCGGCAAGATGATGAATGCCGGGCAGATCTGCCTTGCGCCCGACTATATGTATGTCCCCGAGGATAGGCAGGACGAAGCGGTGGCCGGGGTGTCGAACGGGGTTTCGGCCATGTACCCCACGCTGCTGGAGAACGACGACTACGCTTCGATCGTGTCCGACCGTCACTTCGAGCGGCTGCAAGGGATGGTCGAGGACGCTCGCGACAAGGGTGCCGAGGTGATCGAGGTGAATCCCGGCAACGAGGATTTCGGCAACGCCAACCAGCGCAAGATGCCGCTGACCATCCTCAAGAACGTCAATGACGAAATGGCGGCGATGCAGGAGGAGATCTTCGGACCTGTCCTGCCGGTGAAGACGTACAAGGCGATCGATCAGGCGGTCGATTACGTCAATGAGCACGATCGCCCGCTCGGGCTTTATTACTTTGGCGACGACAAGCAGGAGCAGGAGCGTGTGCTTACTCGCACCATTTCGGGCGGCGTGACGACCAATGACGTGATCTTCCATGTGTCGATGGAAGACCTTCCGTTCGGCGGTGTCGGGCCATCGGGCATGGGCAGCTATCACGCGATCGAGGGCTTCAAGGAGTTCAGCCACGCGCGCGCGGTGTATCATCAGCCCAAGATCGACATCGCCAAGCTCGGTGGGTTCAAGCCGCCCTATGGCAAGGCAACCGAGAAGGCCGCAGCAAACATCATGAAATGAAGATGCGCGTCATTTGGTTGGGTGGATTGGCACTTGCGCTGGCGATGCCAGTTTCGGCGCAGGATAACCCTGCGTGGCGTCCTGTCGATGCCCAGACCGGCGCAATTCGCGATGTCGACGGGCTGGAGCAGCTTGCCAAGGACTTTCCCGACAGCGGTTCGGTGCGGCTTCGGCTACTCCAGGCGCAGCTTGGCGAGAGCGATACACCCGCTGTGCTTGCGAGCCTCGAATGGCTGAATGAGCGCGGATATGTCTTCAGCGAAGGGGCGCAGGCTCAAATCCCCAACCTGGTGGGAGAAGAGCATGCGGCGCGGGCGCGATCATTGCTGCTACCGAGCGCCGAAGTTATCGAGGCCAGCGAGCTTGTTGCAGAGGTTCCCGCTGAAGCGGGGCTGATCGAAAGTGTCTATTCGCCAGACGGCATGTCAATATTTGTCGCGACCTCGGTAACAGAGAAAGCTCTCTACCTTTCGGAACGGGAGGGTGCATGGACCAGGGTGGCGATCCCCGGCGCGGGCGACCTTTCGGGCATCGTATCGACATCGGACGAATCCGCCGGCTTCGTTGCATCCTCCAACCTCGATGACTCCGAAAGCGGCGCAGAATTCTCGGGACTGATTGGCCTTACCGGCGATTTCGAAAATCCTGTGCTGATCCCTTCGCCAGGTGATGTGACCATCTCGGACCTCTCGATCGGGCTTGTTGGGACGGTGTTCGCCAGCGACCCTCTCGGCGGCGGGGTCTATGCCGGTCATATCGAGGCCGAAGCGCTTGAAACTCTGGTCAAGCCCGGGACTTTTCGATCGCCGCAAGGCAGTGCGGTCAGCGAGGACGGCGATCGCCTTTACCTGAGCGATTATCGCTATGGCCTTGCCGTCGTGGACTTGGACAGTCGGCAAGTTTTTCGATTGTCGAGCGACGTTCCCGTCGTGCTCGATGGTGTTGATGGTCTGTGGCTACACGAAGGCGAATTGATCGCAGTCCAGAACGGCACATCGCCAATGCGGATAAGCGCGTTCACCTTGTCGCAGGACGGCATGCGGATCACCGCAGCCCGCGTGCTCGAACAAGCGCACACGGGTTGGACCGAGCCGCTGGGAGGAAACATATCAAACGATGCGCTGGTCTACGTCGCCACCGGCCAGTGGGATCGTTATGAGAATGGCGCCTTGCGCGAGGGGTTGGAGGCCATTCCTACCGAGATTCGGAGGCTGCCGTTGAAATAGTGCGCATTTGCACTGGCGCTCTGTTCGATTTGACGCAACAGGACTACGCAGTTTTGCCCGATTCGCGCACTTGCGCGGGGCGGGCGAGGGGCCTAGTGCCCTGCTAGGGATTAACTTGCTTGGACATCGCTGTGATAGACCTCAGCCAGTATCTGCCGATACTGTTATTCATCTTCGTCGCGCTCGGCCTTTCGGTGCTGTTCGTGTTCCTGCCGATGGGCGTGTCGCGCCTGACCGGAGCGCACAATCCCGACGCCGAGAAGCTGTCAGAATATGAGTGCGGATTTCCCGCTTTCGAGGACGCCCGCAGCCAGTTCGACGTGCGGTTCTATCTCGTCGCAATCAGCTTCATCATCTTCGACCTCGAAGCCGCGTTCCTGTTCCCGTGGGCCGTGAGCCTGGGTGAAACGCAATGGGTCGGATGGATCGGAATGATGACATTCCTGTTCATCCTGGCGATCGGGCTGACATACGAATGGAAGAAGGGAGCTCTGGACTGGGAATGAGCACCAATTCCAACAGCACCATTATCACTCCGCCTACTGCGCCATTAAACGCTGCCGAGGCGGCCGCGGCGATGCCAACCGCGCAAGGCGGCGAGGTCAGGCAGCCCGACGCGGACTACTTCAACGCGCTCCAGACCGAAGTGAACGACAAGGGTTTCCTCGTCACATCGACCGAGGATGTGTTCCAGTGGGCGCGGACTGGCTCGTTGTGGTGGATGACGTTCGGCCTTGCCTGCTGCGCGGTGGAGATGATCCACGTCAACATGCCGCGCTACGATATGGAGCGCTTTGGCGCTGCGCCGCGCGCGTCCCCGCGCCAGTCCGATCTGATGATCGTCGCAGGAACGCTATGCAACAAGATGGCCCCGGCTCTGCGCAAGGTCTACGACCAGATGTCGGATCCGAAATACGTGATCAGCATGGGAAGCTGCGCCAATGGCGGTGGCTACTACCATTACAGCTATTCGGTCGTGCGCGGTTGCGACCGGATCGTACCGGTCGACATCTACGTACCCGGTTGTCCGCCGACCGCCGAAGCGCTGCTGTACGGCGTGATGCAATTGCAGCGAAAGATCCGCCGAGTGGGGACGATTGAGCGCTGATATGGCTGTCCAGCATTCCGCACCGAAATTTGCATCGAACGAAGGCGTGATCGATTCCATCGGCGAAACGATCAGCGTTTGGCTCGAAGATGCTCAGGAACGCCACGGCGAGGTCATTTTCACCGTCAAGCGCGACGAGACCGCCCGTGTGCTGCAAATCCTGCGCGACGATCATGCCTACCAGCAGTTGATGGAAATCGCCGGGGCCGACTATCCGGACCGCGCCGAGCGGTTCGAGGTCGTCTACATGCTGCTGAGCCTCACCAAGAACCACCGCATCATGGTCAAATGTGCAACCGACGAAGACACGCCGGTACCGACTGT
Organism: uncultured Porphyrobacter sp.; assembly: GCA_964550495.1. GTDB lineage: Bacteria > Pseudomonadota > Alphaproteobacteria > Sphingomonadales > Sphingomonadaceae > Erythrobacter. Next base: position 11,165 of record CAZJZO010000008.1, read on the forward strand.
CACGCATCTGTGGCCCAATGCCGGGTGGCTCGAACGCGAAGTGTTCGACATGTACGGCGTGACGTTCGCGGGGAACAAGGACTTGCGCCGGATCCTCACCGATTACGGCTTCGAGGGGCACCCGTTCCGCAAGGACTTCCCGATGACCGGCTACACCGAGCTGCGCTATTCCGAGGAAGAAAAGCGCGTTGTGTACGAGCCGGTCGAGCTGGCGCAGGACATGCGCAGTTTCGACTTCCTCAGCCCGTGGGAAGGCTCGGACTATGTCCTTCCCGGCGACGAGAAGGCCGATGAAGCGTCCGAGGAGAAGAAGTGATGCGGTATTCCCGTCTCGTCATGGTGTCGCTCCTCCCGTTGACGATGCTCGCATGCTCGGAAGAAGCGCCCGAAGTCGAGCCCGAGCCGGAGAAGGTCGAAACGAAGGGTGAGTTCGGCGCGGACACAGCGCCTCCTCCTCCGTCGTCCTGGGGCGATGACGGGTTCGTCGATAGCGGTGGTTCCGAAGATCCTTCGCTCAACGAGCCAGCCGAAAGCGCCGAGGATTTGCGATGAGCATGCAGATCGAAGAATCGCCGACCACCGACGGCGACGTCATTACCAACTACACGATCAATTTCGGCCCGCAGCACCCGGCGGCGCACGGCGTGCTGCGCATGATCATGGAGCTCGACGGCGAAGTGATCGAACGGATCGACCCGCATGTCGGCCTGCTCCATCGCGGCACCGAAAAGCTGATCGAGCAGAAAACCTACCTGCAGGCGCTGCCCTACTTTGATCGGCTCGATTACTGCTCGCCGCTGTGTCAGGAGCACTCATACGTTCTCGCGATCGAGAAGCTGCTCGATCTCGAAGTGCCCGAACGCGCGCAGTATCTCCGTGTGCTGTTTGCCGAGCTGACCCGCATCTGCAACCACATGCTCAACATGGGTGCGCACATCCTGGATGTTGGTGCGTTCACACCGAACCTGTGGATCATGGACCTGCGCGAAGACTGCATGAACTTCTTCGAGCGGGCGAGCGGCGCGCGGATGCATTCGGCTTGGTTCCGTCCGGGCGGCGTGCATCAGGATGTGCCGGAGAAGCTGCTGGTCGACATCGGCGACTGGCTCGACAACCGGTTCTTCCAGCTGTTCGACGACGCGATGAGCCTCGTCATGGACAACCGCATCTTCAAGCAGCGCAACGTCGATATCGCCGTGGTCGGCCGCGACGACGCGATTGCATGGGGTTTCAGCGGTCCGATGATCCGCGCGGCGGGCATCCCGTGGGATCTGCGCAAGTCGCAGCCCTACGATGTCTACGACCGCATGGAATTCGACATTCCGGTCGGTACCAATTCGGATTGCTACGACCGCTTCATGGTCCGCGTGAAGGAAGTGCGCGAGAGCGCCAAGATCATCCGCCAGTGCCTGCGCGACATGCCCGAAGGCCCGATCGCCAGCACCGACGGCAAGGTCTCCCCGCCCAAGCGCGGCGAGATGAAGCAGTCGATGGAAAGCCTGATCCACCACTTCAAGCTCTACACCGAAGGCTTCCATGTGCCCGAAGGCGAAGTCTACGTCGCGACCGAAAGCCCCAAGGGCGAATTCGGCGTCTATCTCGTCAGCGACGGCACCAACAAGCCGTACCGCTGCAAGATCCGCCCGACCGCGTTCAGCCACCTCCAGGCGATGGACATGATGAGCAAAGGTCACATGCTACCCGACGCAACCGCCATACTCGGCGCGATCGACGTGGTGTTCGGGGAGTGTGACCGGTGAACGCTACTCAAACTGGTATGATGGTGGGCGCTATTGTGACCCCATTGGTCATGATCGGCCTTGGATTTCTCGTTGCGAACTTGATCAACCGCAAGCGCGCGTGGGACAATCAAGCTCGCTGGCCGATCTTTGTCGGGTTCGGCCTAGGTGTTGTTGCGATGGTTACGCAATTCACCAACCCCGGTGTCGGCCCGTCGGCACAAGCTTCCGAGATTCCTGTGCGGACCGAAGTTCAGTTCGATATTCAGGTCGATGCTTCACCTTTGCCTGTCGGCTTCGCAATGAAAGTCCCTACAGCAGCTGAGAAGGCTGAGGTTGTCCGCGCTATTCAGGTAGATATGCAGCAGCGATACGGCCTTTCCGGCGTCACAGTTGACTACGACCTCCTGTCAGCAGGCGGAGTCTGGCTAACGGAAACCATCGCCTATCAGGACAGTCAGCTGATGTTCGCGAACTATGCAGGCGCGACCGGCGCCAGTGGAATCACGGTTTCATGCACCGCGCTCGCCCCGGTTCGAAAGAATGAGGTGTCCCTCAAACAATGTGCTGAACGTGTCGGGAAAGAGCTTGGTCCGGTCCATGAACAGTTGATCGAGAATCCCAATGGCTGATCGCACACCCGCACCTGATACGCCCGAACTGCGCGAGCGCTGGGGCTCCTTTGAATGGACGCCCGCGAACAAGGCGAAAGCCGACTACCACATTGCCAAGTACCCCGATGGGCGCCAGAAATCGGCGGTGATGCCGCTGCTCGATCTGGCCCAGCGACAGGTCGGCGCAGAGACCGATACGCAAGGCTGGTTGCCGCTGCCGGTGATCGAGTATGTCGCCGCCTATATCGACGTGCCGGTGATCCGCGTGCTCGAAGTCGCGACCTTCTATTTCATGTACAATATGAAGCCGGTCGGGAAGTATCACGTGCAGGTATGCGGCACGACGCCGTGCATGCTGCGCGGATCGGACGACATCATTTCCGCCTGCAAGAAGCGCGGCATGGAGATGGGCCACGTCTCCGAGGACGGCCTTTGGACTCTCACCGAAGTCGAGTGCATGGGCAATTGCGCGACCGCGCCGATGGTCCAGATCAACGACGACAATTACGAAGACCTGACACCTGAGCGGCTCGACAAGGTGCTCGACGCTTTGGCAGCGGGCGAACAGCCCAAGACCGGGACGCAGGAACCGGGGCGGCACACGTCCGAGCCCAAGGATGGCGTGACGTCACTCAAGGAAATGGTCGACGCCAACCACGATTACCGAGGTGATTGGTGATGGAATTCGACTGGGTCACCATTGCCGTTGCCATCGTCCTCGCGATCATCGCCTGGAAGGTCATCAAGGGCCTCGTCAAATTCGCGGCAATCGCTGCGATCCTTGGCGGCGCGGCGTTTGTATACACGCAAGGATATGTCGGATGAACGGCGGCACACTGGCCTTGATGATCGCAGGCCTCGGCGGCTTTCTCGCCGGGGCTTACCTTGCCTCGACTGGCGAACGTCCGGTCGGCATCGCGTTGATGGGTATGGGGTTGATTTTCCAGGTGCTGACGCTGCGTCAGCTCAGGGCGATTAGGAAGGGATCGGACGATGCTGGCCGATAAGGATCGCATCTTCACCAATGTCTACGGCTTTCAGGATTGGGGCCTGAAAGCAGCGCAAGCCCGCGGCGATTGGGACAACACCAAGGCGCTGATCGAGCGCGGGCAGGACGCGATCATCGAAGAGATCAAGGCGTCAGGCCTGCGCGGGCGGGGCGGGGCGGGATTCCCGACCGGCCTCAAGTGGTCGTTCATGCCGAAGGAGAGCAAGGACGGTCGCCCGAGCTTCCTGGTCATCAACGCCGACGAATCCGAACCGGGCTCGTGCAAGGACCGCGAGATCATCCGTCACGATCCGCACAAGCTGGTTGAAGGCGCGCTGGTTGCCGGTTTCGCCATGCGCGCGCGGGCGGCCTATATCTACATTCGCGGCGAGTATATTCGTGAGGCCGAAACGCTGCAGAAGGCGATCGACGAGGCCTATGACGCCGGCCTGATCGGGAAGAATGCCAGCGGCTCGGGTTACGATTTCGACGTTTTCATGCACCGCGGCGCGGGCGCCTATATCTGCGGCGAAGAGACTGCGATGATCGAAAGCCTCGAAGGCAAGAAGGGGCAGCCGCGTCTCAAGCCGCCATTCCCGGCAGGCGCGGGACTGTATGGCTGTCCGACCACGGTCAACAATGTCGAAAGCATCGCAGTGGTCCCCACGATCCTGCGACGTGGCGGTGAGTGGTTCGCGAGTTTCGGGCGCGAGAACAACGCGGGCACCAAGCTGTTCCAGATCAGCGGCCATGTCGAACAACCTTGCGTGGTCGAGGAAGCGATGAGCATCCCGTTCCGCGAGTTGATCGAAAAGCACTGCGGCGGCATTACCGGCGGGTGGGACAATCTGCTGGCGGTGATCCCCGGCGGTTCCTCGGTCCCGCTGGTACCTGCCGAGCAAATCATGGACGCGCCGATGGATTTCGACGGCCTCAAAGAGCTTGGTTCAGGTCTTGGCACCGCGGCAGTGATTGTGATGGACAAGTCGACCGATATCGTCCGCGCGATCAGCCGCCTCAGCTACTTCTACAAGCACGAAAGCTGCGGTCAGTGCACGCCGTGCCGCGAAGGGACCGGATGGATGTGGCGCGTGATGGAGCGCCTGCGTACCGGCGATGCAGCGATAGAAGAAATCGACATGCTGTACGAGGTCACCAAGCAGGTCGAGGGCCACACGATTTGCGCGCTTGGCGATGCAGCGGCTTGGCCGATCCAGGGCTTGATCCGCCATTTCCGGCCCGAGCTCGAGAAACGTATCCACGAGCACAACGCCCAATTCGCGGAGGCGGCGGAGTGAGGATCGTCTCTCTCATTTTGGGCTTGGCTTTGCTGGGCGGTTATTCGTCGATGGCGAGTGCCAGTTCGCGCGATGCGGCAAATGCTCTCGCAAAGTGCGCATGGGAGCAAGTCCCTGAAACAGCGCGCGTCCTCAAAGACAAGCGCGTGAAAAAGAACATCGTCTATGATGAGGTTGGCAACACGTTACCCATGCATGCAGCACCATTCATGCGTGTGTACGCCGCATGCGGAGACGAGAAAGCGGCGCTCCAGACATTTGTCGATCGGGATGAGGTTGCCTATCGCTTCTTGCGTCAATTGAAGCGCGCGGAACCAGATCTTGTCTCGCAGGACTCGTTCGAAACACCGGTGTTCATTTGTGAGGCCCATTTTCCCGACAAATCGGCTGACGGCCGACCCCCGATGGTTTGGTGGGGCTATGGAGAGGATCGGTTTGCGTCGCAGCTGGGGCAAAGAGCAGCACTTTACAACAATCAAGTGACAATCACTCTTGCTGACATTGCCGCAATCGAGAAGCGCGGCAATGGAGCAGCCAACATGGCGGACCTGCTCAAGCAGACCGAAGAGCAAGAAGTCATCGAAGTTGAGAGCTATGAAGCGGGAATGGCCGGCAAAGTAGCGTTCAAAATCAAACCGACCGAAGCAAATTCCAAGTGCAAGTTGGTCAATCCTCGTGGGGAACTTATCGATGCCTAAGGTAACGGTAGACGGCGAAGAGATCGAAGTTCCGGCGGGCGCGACTGTCCTCCAGGCGTGCGAGCTTGCGGGGAAGGAAATCCCCCGTTTCTGCTATCACGAGCGGCTCTCCATCGCCGGCAATTGCCGCATGTGCCTCGTCGAAGTGAAGCCGGGACCGCCCAAGCCGCAGGCGTCCTGCGCGCTTCCTGCTGGCGACGGCCAGGAAATCCGCACCGACACGCCGATGGTCAAGAAGGCGCGCGAGGGGGTGATGGAGTTCCTGCTCATCAACCACCCGCTCGATTGCCCGATCTGCGATCAGGGCGGAGAATGCGACTTGCAGGACCAGGCGATGGCTTATGGCCGCGGGGGTTCGCGCTACGAGCGCGAGAACAAGCGCGCGGTTACCGAGAAATATATGGGCCCGCTGATCAAAACGATCATGACCCGCTGCATTCACTGCACACGCTGCGTGCGCTTCTCCGAAGAGATCGCCGGCGTCGATGAAATCGGCGCGCTCTATCGCGGCGAGGACATGCAGATCACCACCTATCTGGAACAGGCAGCTGCGCACGAACTCAGCGCCAACGTCATCGACCTGTGCCCGGTCGGCGCCCTGACGTCACGACCCTACGCTTTCGAAGCGCGACCATGGGAGTTGAAGCGCACGCTCAGCATCGATGTGTCCGACGCGGTTGGCGCCAACATCTCGCTGCACTCGAAGGGTCGCGAAGTCATGCGCGCACTCCCGCGCATCAACGATGACGTCAATGAGGAATGGCTCAGCGACAAGGGCCGCTACCAGGTCGATGGCCTGACCAAACGCCGGCTCGACAAGGTTTTCGTGCGCAAGGGTGGGAAGCTTCGGGCGGCGAGCTGGGAAGAGGCGTTTGACGCCATTTCGTCGCATCTCGGCGCGAACAAGGATTCCATCGCGGCGGTTGCGGGCGACATGGTCGATTGCGAAACGATGTTTGCCGCCAAGACACTGCTGAAGGCATGCGGCAGCGAACTCGTGGAAGCGCGCCAGACCGGCATGACTTACGACGTTTCGAACATGGCTGCGGTGAACTTCAACTCGACGCTCGCCGGGATCGAAACCGCCGATTGTATCCTGATCGTGGGCAGCCATGTCCGCTGGGAAGCGGCACTGGTCAATGCGCGGCTGCGCAAGGCGGCGAAGAGCGGAGCGAAGGTGTTTGTGGTCGGCCCGGAATGGGAAACGACCTATCCAGCTGAATTCCTTGGCGAAGATCTGAAAGTGCTTAACCGAGTGCCGAAGGCGCTTGGCGATGCAATGAAGGCGGCGGAGCGTCCGGCGGTGATCCTCGGCGGTGCGGCCTTGGCCAAGGGAGCGCTAGGCGCGGCGCTCAAACTGGTCGACAAGTTTGGCCTCGTGAAGGACGGTTGGAACGGCTTCAACGTGTTGCATATGAGCGCGGCTCGGATGGGTTCGCTGATGCTCGATTTCACCGTCGAGGGCGGCATGGCCGATCTTGCAGCAGCGAAACCGAAAGTGCTGATGAGCCTCGGCGCGGACGAGATGGATTTCAAACCGTTTGCCGACAGCCTGAAGGTCTATGTCGGTCACCACGGTGATCGCGGTGCGCACATGGCTGACGTCATTCTGCCGGCCGCGAGCTACGCCGAGAAGGACGGCACCTACGTCAACACCGAAGGGCGCGTACAGTTCGCGGAGAAAGCCGTGTTCGCACCCGGCGATGCTCGCGAAGACTGGACGATCCTGCGCGCCTTGGCCGATGCGCTGGATGTGACCGTCGGGTTTGACAGCTTTGGCGAATTGCAGGGCGCGATGATTGCCGAAGTTCCGGCGCTGGGCGAGGAAGGTCTTGCCGACTACGGCGCATTGCCGAAGCCTGACAGCTCGACCAAGGCCGAAGGGGAAATCACCGCCTATCCAATTGCCGATTTCTACCTCACCAACCCGATCGCCCGCGCGAGCGCGGTGATGCAACAGTGTTCGGCGGAACTCCTGCATGCGTATGAGATCAAGGAGGCGGCGGAGTGAATTATTCCGTGCTCCAGCCCAACTTCGTCATTGCGAGCGAAGCGAAGCAATCCATGGTCCGATGTTCTGTGTCGCGACCCGATGGCCCATGGATCGCCGCGTCGCCTACGGCTCCTCGCGATGACGAGGGAGAAGAGTAAATGACCGAGTTTTTCCAATCTCTCGGCCTTTGGTACGAGGCTGCGTGGCTCGCATCGACGCTGACCGGGATCATCGTGATCTCGCTGCTCGTCATGTTCGCAGTGGCGATGGTGATCTATGTTGACCGCAAGGTGCTGGGCGCGATTATGCTGCGGCGCGGGCCGAACGTGGTCGGGCCGTTCGGATTGCTGCAGAGCTTTGCCGACGGGCTCAAAGTGTTCCTGCAGGAAACCATCATCCCAAGCGCGGCGAACAAGGGCATCTTCCTGCTCGCGCCGATCATCACGTTCACCGTCGCGCTCGCCGCGTGGGCGGTGATCCCGTTCGACGACGGTGTCTTGCTGGCCGACATCAATCTCGGCCTCCTGTACATTCTCGCGATCTCCTCGCTCGGCGTTTACGGCGTGGTGATGAGCGGATGGGCTTCGAATTCGAAGTACCCGTTCTTTTCGGCCATGCGCGCCGCCGCGCAGATGATTTCCTACGAAGTCTCGATCGGCTTTATACTGGTCTGCGTCGCGCTCTACACCCAGACTTACAACATGTCCGGCATCGTGATGGCGCAGAAGGGGCATGGCCTTGGGGTCATCAACGGCTTCTTCGTCAACCCGCTGCTGTTCCCGATCTTCGTGATGTTCTTCATCAGCGCACTGGCCGAAACCGCACGCGCGCCGTTCGACCTGACCGAAGCGGAGTCCGAACTCGTCGCCGGATACCAGACCGAATATTCGAGCATGGCCTTCGCGCTGTTCTGGCTCGGCGAGTACGCCAACATCCTGTTGATGTGTTCGCTGTGCACTCTGCTGTTCATGGGCGGATGGCTGCCTCCGATCGAGTGGGCGCCGCTGTATTTTGTGCCCGGGATCGTGTGGTTCCTGCTCAAGACGTTCTTCTTCTTCTTCCTGTTCAGCTGGATCTGGGCGACGGTCCCGCGCTGCCGCTATGACCAACTGATGCGGCTTGGCTGGAAGGTGTTCCTGCCGATGAGCCTGCTCTTCGTGGCGCTCATCAGCGGTTACCTGATGGCGACCAAGATCGCCCCGATCTTCTAGGTGTTTTCGAGATGACGACCGCAACCCAGCTCCTCAAATCGTTCACCTTGTGGGAATTCCTCAAGGCCCACGCGAAGACCTTGCGCTATTTCTTCAAGCCCAAGGTGACGGTGAATTATCCGTTCGAGAAGAACCCGCTGTCCCCGCGCTTTCGCGGTGAGCATGCGCTGCGCCGTTACCCCAATGGCGAAGAACGCTGCATCGCGTGCAAATTGTGCGAAGCGGTCTGCCCGGCACAGGCGATCACCATCGAAAGCGAGCCGCGCGAAGACGGCAGCCGCCGCACCACGCGCTACGACATCGACATGACGAAATGCATCTATTGCGGTTTCTGCCAGGAAGCCTGCCCTGTCGATGCGATCGTCGAGGGTCCGAACTTCGAATACGCCACCGAAACCCGCGAGGAGCTGCTCTATGACAAGGCCAAATTGCTCGCGAATGGTGACAAATGGGAACGGGCCATCGCGGCCAATCTTGAAGCCGATGCGCCGTACCGTTAAGGGCGCGGCGCGAGGGACTCCGGGGACGGAAAAACAGGGATCATGATTCAAGCCATAGCCTTCTACCTGTTCGCAGGGCTGGTCATCGCGAGCGCGGTCATGGTGATCATGTCGCGCAACCCGGTGCACTCGGTTCTGTGGCTGATTCTGGCCTTCTTCAACGCTGCCGGACTGATGGTGCTGGTCGGCGCCGAGTTCATCGCGATGCTGTTGGTGATCGTCTATGTCGGCGCCGTCGCGGTGCTGTTCCTGTTCGTGGTGATGATGCTCGATATCGATTTCGCCGCGATGCGCGCGGGGTTTGTGAAGAACTTCCCCTTGGGTCTCGCAGTGGCCGCGATCTTGCTCGCCGAACTGGTGCTGGGAATTGGTGCCTATAGCGCGGGTGGATTGGAACTAGGCTCTGCCGAGACCGTCGCGGCGCAGGCTCCCGGTGAGAGCAATATCGAAGCGATCGGGCGGCTGCTCTACGGTCCGTACATCTTCCTGTTCGAGGTCGCCGGGATCATCCTTCTCGTGGCGATGATCGGTGCGATCGTGTTGACCCACCGCGAACCCAAGCCGGGTGCGCGCGGCCGTCAGGATATCGGCAAGCAGATCGCGCGCCGGCCCGAAGAAGCAACCGTCATGAAGAGCCCGGAAGTCGGGCAGGGGGTCGAGCTGTGAACGGGATCATCGGCATCGAACACTACCTTGTCGTCGGCGCGATCCTGTTCGTGCTCGGCGTGCTGGGCATCTTCATCAACCGCAAGAATGTGATCGTGATCCTGATGTCGGTCGAGCTGATCCTGCTCGCGGTCAACATCAACCTGGTCGCGTTCAGCGCTGCCATGGACAATCTGATCGGTCAGGTTTTCGCGATGCTGGTACTGACCGTCGCAGCCGCGGAAGCGGCGATCGGGCTAGCGATCCTCGTGATCTATTATCGCGGTCGGGGCACCATCGCGGTCGACGATGTGAACCGGATGAAGGGGTGACGGACCAGTGAACTCGATCCTCATCATCGTTTTCCTGCCGCTGATCGCTTCGATCGTCGCAGGCCTCGGCAACCGGATGATCGGCAATGTCGCAGCCAAGTCGATCACGACCGGTGCGTTGTTCATCTCTGCCATCCTCAGCTGGCCGCTCTTCCTTGGCTTTCTCAACGGCACACAAACCGCTGAAGTCGTGCCGGTGCTCGAATGGGTGAAGTCGGGCACACTGACGTTCGACTGGGCGCTGCGCGTCGATGCGCTCACCGCCGTCATGCTGGTCGTCATCAACACCGTCTCGGCGCTCGTGCACCTCTATTCGTGGGGGTACATGGAGGAAGACCCGGATCAACCGCGGTTCTTCGCCTATCTGTCGCTGTTCACCTTCGCGATGCTGATGCTGGTGACCGCCGACAACCTCGTCCAGATGTTCTTCGGATGGGAAGGGGTGGGCCTCGCGAGCTACCTGCTGATCGGATTCTGGTTCAAGAAACCAACCGCCAGCGCTGCTGCGATCAAGGCTTTCGTGGTCAACCGCGTGGGCGACCTTGGCTTCATGCTCGGCATCTTCGGCACCTACCTGGTGTTCCAGACCACCTCGATCACCGAAATCCTCGAAGCCGCTCCGGCCATGTCGGGCGCAAGCATCGGCTTCCTGGGCATGCGCTTCTACACGATGGATATTCTGTGCGTCCTGCTGTTCATCGGCGCGATGGGCAAGTCGGCACAGCTGTTCCTGCACACTTGGCTACCCGACGCGATGGAGGGCCCGACGCCGGTTTCCGCGCTGATCCACGCCGCGACCATGGTGACCGCGGGCGTGTTCATGGTCTGCCGGCTTTCTCCGATGTTCGAGACCGCACCGACCGCGCTCGCGATTGTGACCGTGATCGGGGCCGCAACCTGCTTCTTCGCCGCAACCATCGGCACGACGCAATGGGACATCAAGCGGGTGATCGCTTACTCGACTTGCTCGCAGCTCGGATACATGTTCTTCGCCGCCGGTGTCGGTGCATATGGCGTGGCGATGTTCCACCTCTTTACCCACGCCTTCTTCAAGGCGCTGTTGTTCCTCGGTGCGGGCTCGGTGATCCATGCGATGCATCACGAGCAGGACATGCGGTACTATGGCAATTTGCGCAAAGAGATCCCGATTACGTTCTGGGCGATGATGGCAGGCACGCTGGCGATCACCGGCGTGGGAATCCTCGGCGTATTCGGCTTTGCCGGGTTCTACTCCAAGGACGCAATCTTAGAAGCGGCATGGGCGCGAGGCACAGGCATTTCGCAGATGGCATTCTGGGCCGGCGCTGCTGCGGCACTGCTGACCAGCTTCTACAGCTGGCGCCTGATGTTCCTCACATTCTGGGGCAAGCCGCGCTGGATCGAAAGCGAGCATATCCAGCACAGCGTTCACAAGACGCCCGAAGAGGCGGGCGAGGACACCACTGGCGGCTACCACCCGCATGAAAGCCCCTATTCGATGCTGGTTCCGCTCGGTCTGCTGACGGTTGGCGCGGTGCTGGCCGGTTTCATCTACAAGTATCCGTTCATCGACGGGTCGGCTGAGGCTGTGAACGGCGCATTCTGGGGCGCTTCGATCTACTTCAACGAAAACCTCGTCCACGCGCTGCATGCCGTGCCGCTGTGGGTGAAGCTGACCGCGACCGTGGTGATGCTGCTTGGACTGGCAGGTGCCTATGTCGCCTATATCGCCAAGCCCGACATTCCCGCGAAGTTCGTGGCCACGTTCCCGGGGCTGCACAGGTTCGTCTACAACAAGTGGTATTTCGACGAGCTCTACGATGCGATCTTCGTGAAGCCCGCCTTCTGGATCGGCCGGCAGTTCTGGAAGCTGGGTGATATCGGCACAATCGACCGCTTCGGGCCCAATGGAGTCGCCTGGGTCGTGCAACGCGGCTCGGTCGCGGTCAAGACGATCCAGTCGGGCTATCTCTACACTTACGCGCTGATCATGCTGCTCGGGCTGATCGCCGCCATCACCTACGTGCTGTTGTAGGGGAGGTGGGGCAATGGAAGGTTTTCCCATTCTTTCGGTCATGATGCTCGTGCCGCTGGTCGGTGCACTGGCTTGCCTGTTCATCGGTGCGGCAGCGTCACGCTGGATCGCACTGGGAGCGACGCTGATCACTTTCGTCCTCGGCTGCCTGCTATGGGCCAATTACGAGATCGGCGGTGCGCAGTGGCAGTTCCAGGAGAGCCGCGATCTGTTCGCTGGCTTCAAATATGCGCTCGGGATCGACGGGATCGCGCTGATGCTGATCATGCTCAGCGTCTTCCTGATGCCGATCTGCATCCTCGCGAGCTGGACGTCGATCACCAAGCGTGTCGGCGAATATATGAGCGCCTTCCTATTCATGGAAACGCTCATGATCGGCACGTTCGCCGCTCAGGATATCTTCCTGTTCTACGTCTTCTTCGAAGCGGGCCTGATCCCGATGTATCTGATCATCGGAGTCTGGGGCGGCGATAATCGCATCTATGCGAGCTACAAATTCTTCCTCTACACGCTGCTCGGATCGGTGCTGATGCTGATCGCGATGTTCTGGATGGTGGCCGAAGCGGGCACGTCCGACATCCCGACGCTGATGCAGTATGATTTCCCGGCGGGCGCGCAGACGTGGCTGTGGTTGGCGTTCTTCGCGAGCTTCGCGGTGAAAGTACCGATGTGGCCATTCCACACCTGGCTGCCGGACGCGCACGTTCAGGCACCCACGGCAGGATCGGTTATCCTCGCCGGCGTGCTGCTGAAGCTCGGCGGGTATGGGTTCATCCGCTTCAGCCTGCCGATGTTCCCCGAAGCCAGCGCGCAGCTCGCATGGTTCGTATTCGCGCTGTCGATGGTTGCGGTGGTCTACACCTCACTCGTCGCGTTGGTGCAGCACGATATGAAGAAGCTGATCGCCTATTCGTCGGTCGCCCACATGGCGATCGTAACGGTCGGTCTGTTCGCGTTCAACGTGCAGGGACTCGAAGGCGCGATGATCGTCATGCTTTCGCACGGCCTCGTATCGGGTGCACTCTTCCTCTGCGTCGGGGTGATCTACGACCGGCTGCATACGCGCGAAATCGAACGTTACGGCGGTCTCAGCATCAACATGCCGTATTACGCGTTGTTCTTCATGCTGTTCACCATGGCCTCGATCGGCCTTCCGGGCACCAGCGGCTTCGTTGGCGAGTTCCTGTCGCTGGCTGGGATCTATCAGACTTCGACCTGGGTGGCGCTGATCTGCACCACCGGGATCATTCTTGGCGCAGGGTATATGCTTTATCTCTACCGCCGGGTCGCATTTGGCGACCAAAAGAACGAAGACGCAGCGGCCATGCCCGATATCAGCACGCGCGAATGGGCGATGATGGCTCCGATTGCCGCTGTGGTGTTGTGGATGGGCGTCTATCCCGAGAGCTTCCTCGCACCGATGCGTGCCGATATCGCCGCGCTTGATGCACGGATCGCTTCGGCGGCACCGGCGAGCGACAGCCAATTGGCACAGGGCGAACCCCGTTCGGAGGCCGCCAATGCCATCGAATATGCGGAGGGAGACCACTGATGGACTTCGCCGCTTCTTTTGCGCTGATCGCGCCCGAACTGCTGCTGACCGTAGCCGGACTGGTGTTGCTGCTTGTTGCCGCGTGGGGCGGGGATAAAGCGGCACGTGGGATCGCCATTGTGGCTGCTGCTACCTTGTTCGGAGCAGGCTTCATGCTGGTTCCAGGCCTCCATTTCGGCACGGATGGGCCGGATACCGTTGCATTCGGCGGGCTTGTTACCGTCGATAGTTTCTCCCTGTTCGCAAAGGCGTTGATCTATCTCGCGGCGATTGGCTGTCTCATGGTCGCCGCGCCGTTCTTTGCGAGCCCGTCTGCAGGGCCTGAGCGGGGCATGCGGGCCGAATATCCGGTGCTGATCCTGTTCTCGGTGCTGGGCATGAGCATCATGGTCTCCGCCACCGATTTCATGACCCTGTATATGGGGCTGGAGCTCAACAGCTTGGCTTCCTATGTCCTCGCAGCAATCCTGCGTCGCGATACGCGTTCAGCGGAAGCTGGACTCAAATACTTCGTGCTGGGAGCGCTGGCGTCCGGCATCCTGCTTTACGGCATCAGTCTGCTTTACGGTTTCACTGGCGGCACCGATTTCGGGACGGTTCGCGATGGCTTGAGCGGTGAGCTCGCAACCGGCGCATTGTTCGGCCTGATCTTCGTTCTCGCCGGACTTGCCTTCAAGATAGCTGCGGTGCCGTTCCATATGTGGACGCCGGACGTTTACGAGGGGGCGCCGACCCCGGTCACAGCGTTCTTCTCGACCGCGCCCAAGGTTGCTGCGGTCGCGCTGACCGCGCGCGTCGTGTTCGACGTCTTTGGCGACCAGGAACTCGCCTGGCAGCAGATCGTCATGTTCGCTGCGCTCGCGTCGATCGTGTTCGGCGCGCTGGGCGCAATCGGCCAGGAAAACTTGAAGCGACTGCTGGCCTATTCTTCGATCAACAATATCGGATTCATCCTGCTTGGTCTCGCGGTTGCCAGCGAAGCGGGCGCGAGCGCGATGCTGGTCTACCTGTTCATCTATGTCGCGATGAGCCTTGGTAGCTTCGTGGCGCTGCTGATGCTGCGGAGCGATAGCGGCGAATTGTTCGAGACGTTCGGCGATATTCGCGGCCTGGCCGTTACTCAGCCTGCCATCGCTTGGTGCCTGTTGCTGCTCATGTTCAGCCTCGCTGGGATCCCGCCACTGCTCGGCTTCTACAGCAAGTTTGTGGTGTTTCAGGCGACAGTCGAAGCGGGCCTCATCGCATTTGCTGCCATTGCCATCGCGGCCAGCGTGATCGGCGCCTTCTACTACATCAAGTTCGTCAAGGTGATGTTCTTCGACGAGCCCGCAGACGTCGTCACCGGTAAGAGTGGCGCGGCGCACTGGGTGCTGTTGTTCCTGACCGCAGCGATTATCTCGCCGCTGGGATACTTGCTGACACCGTCTCTGACCGACCTCGCCAACAAGGCCGCTGGCGCTTTGTTCCTGGCGGTGTAAACTCGGCTGCATGATTAGATATATCGCGGAGACCGGATCCACCAACGCCGATCTGATGACCGCGCTTCAGGCCCACCAGCGGCTCGAAGAGGGCCATTGGCTCATAACCGATCGCCAAACAGCGGGGCGCGGTCGGCAGGGCCGAGAATGGCATGGCGGCGCCGGTAACTTTATGGGATCGACGATCGTCACTCTGCAGAGCGGGGAGTATCCGGGTACTTGGCTCAATCTTCCGATCAGCCTCGCAGTGCGCGAGGCTTTGGCGGAGTTCCTTCCTGATTCCAGCGAACTGATGCTCAAGTGGCCCAACGATGTTCTGCTGCGCGGGGCCAAGGTTTCGGGCATCCTTATGGAGCTGTTTGAGTTCCAGGTTGTCGTCGGGATCGGAGTGAACCTGGCCCTCGCGCCGACTATCCCGGACCGTCCTACCATCGCACTCGCGGATATTTCCGATGAGCCGCCATCGCGCGATCGTTTCGCAGCGCGCCTGATCCATCATGTCAAACATGAGATTGCCAAGTGGCGCAGCCTCGGTGGCGAAGCCACTCGCGCCCGGTGGCTGGGTCATGCGCATCCAAGAGGCACTCATCTGCGCTTGCATGACGAGGATGGCACGGTGATCGAAGGGGTATTCGATGGACTTGCTGCCTCTGGCGCTTTGCTGCTGCAAATGGCAGACGGCTCGATACGCTCGGTGCCGGCGGGCGACATTGTTCTGGGATAGGATGCTCCATGCTGCTCGCTGCTGATGTCGGAAACACCAATGTGGTTTTTGCGCTGTTCGATTCGGACGGCGAGGGTGGCTATTCGATAAGGGCGCGTTGGCGGATTGCGACCGATCCGAGGCGGACCGGCGATGAATATGCGGTGTGGCTGCTGCAATTGCTCAAGATCGAAGGTGTCGAGCGCGACCAGATTACACAGATAATCTTTGCCTCGGTCGTCCCTCGTGCCGACCACAACCTGACGGTGCTGGCGCAAAAGTATTTCGGGACCACGCCGCTGTTTGCCGGGCAGGGAGCTGCCGCCTGGCCGTTTGAGATCGATGTCGACCAACCCAGTTCTCTGGGTGCCGATCGCGCGCTCAACATCCTTGCTGCTCATCACAAATATGGCGGCGACCTGATCGTTATTGATTTCGGCACGGCAACCAAATTCGAAGCGATCGATTTCAACGGCACATACAAAGGTGGATCGATCGCGCCCGGCATCAATCTTTCGCTCGACGCATTGGTTGGCAAGACAGCCAAGCTGCCACGCATCGCCATCCGAGCGCCTGAAAGCACCAGCGTCATCGGTCGAAACACCGAAGACCAGATGCTGATTGGTGTCTTCTGGGGCTATGTGGCGATGATGGAAGGCGTAGTCGAGCGGATGAAGTCCGAGATAGGCAGACCGACCAAGGTTGTCGCAACTGGCGGACTTGCGATCCTGTTCGATGATGCGACTGAAATCTTCGACCATGTCGATGCCGATCTCACCATTGCCGGACTAGGCATACTTGCGGCCAAAGCGACGCGCTGACCGTACCTTCCCCGACTGCAATTCAATCGAGACTTCGTGAAAAAGAACTACTCCCCCGAAAACGAGCTGCTGTTCCTGGCGCTGGGCGGCTCGGGCGAGATTGGTATGAACGTCAATCTCTATGGCTGCGACGGCAAATGGCTGATGGTCGATCTCGGCATGACCTTCTCCGGAAATGAGTATCCCGGAGTCGATCTGGTCTTTGCCGACCTGGAATTCATCGAAGAGCGGACCAAAGACCTGCTCGGCGTGGTCCTTACGCACGCGCATGAGGATCATATCGGGGCGGTTCCGTATTTCGCGGGTGAACTCGGCGTGCCGCTCTACGCGACACCTTTCACCGCCGACCTTGTGGCGCGCAAGCTTGAGGAAGCCGGATTGCTCGGCGAGGTTGAAGTCAACATCATCGGAGAAGACCACGGTCAGATCGAAATCGGACCTTTTACGGTTACCTATATTCCGCTCGCGCACTCGATCGCGGAAGGGAATGCCTTGCTGATCGACACCCCCTACGGCCGCGTGTTTCACACCGGCGACTGGAAGCTTGATGAAGAGCCGATAATCGGCGAACCGACCACTGAGGAGGAGCTGCGCGAGATCGGTGATGAAGGTGTGCTGGCGCTGGTGTGCGATTCGACGAACGTGTTCAATCCCAACCCATCGGGCTCGGAGGGCGCGGTCCATCGCGGGCTGATGGAGGAAGTGGCCCGGCATTCCGGCAAGCGGGTGCTGGTCACTACATTTGCCAGCAATGTCGCCCGGTTGCAGACCTTGGGCGAAGTCGCGCGGGAAACCGGCAGACAGATTTGCGTGGCAGGACGCTCCTTGGATCGGATTATCGAGGTCGCGCAGAACAATGGATACCTCGGCGATTTTCCCGAACCCGTCGACTTCGACACTGCCATGGGTCTCCCACGCGGTGAAGTGCTGATCCTAGCGACGGGAGGGCAGGGGGAGCCACGCGCCGCTCTGTCCCGTATTGCCGATGAAAATCACCCTCTTGAGCTTTCTCCCGGTGATGTGGTGTTGTTCTCTTCGCGCCAGATTCCCGGCAACGAGATTGCGATCGGGAAGGTGCAAAACCAGCTTGCGACCCGCGGCATTGAAATGGTGACCGACCGCCAAAGCCTGATCCACGTTTCCGGGCATCCGGGAAGGCCGGAACTCGAAGCGCTGTACGCATGGCTACGCCCGGAAGTATTGGTCCCGGTCCATGGCGAGATGCGCCATATGCAAGAACAAGCGCGGCTCGGTAAGGAATGCCAGATTGCGCATGCCGTGGTTCAAGGGAATGGCGATATCATTCGACTCGCGCCGGGCGAACCGGGCCGGATAGCGCAGATCGAAACCGGGCGTCTTGTGCTCGACGGCGATATCATCTCGCCTGCCGATGGCGATGCCGTCACTATGCGTCGACGCATAGCTCATGAAGGCGCGATGGTGGTAGTTCTCGCGCGCGGGGAACAACCCTATATCGAGACCTTCGGATTGCCGCTGGAAGAAGACATGCCTGAGTTCCTTGAGGAGACTTCGGCCGATATCCTGAAGGCGATCGGCAAATTGCGCGGCCGTGACGCAACCGATCCGGCCGCGGTGTACGAAGCGGCCAGACTGGCTGCGAGGCGTGCAGCGCGGCGATGGGCCGGTAAGAGCCCTCAGGTCCGGGTCGTGATGCCGGGAGCATCCAACTGATGCAGTGGACGTCCATTCTGGCGATCTATTTCCTGATTTGGGTCATGAGTGCATTCGTGATGCTGCCATTCGGCGTTCGTACTGCCGATGAGGCCGGAATTGAAAAAGTGCCTGGCCAAGCGGAAAGCGCGCCGGTCAATTTTCGTCCGGGCAGGATCGTTATCCGCGCCACGTTTATCGCTGCCGTCCTTACGGCGCTGTTCGTCCTGAACTACGAATATGGCTGGGTCGGGCCGGACGATATCAACATCTTGCCCGAGCCGGACACCCGGATCGGCCCGCGCGACTAAGCGCACGACGCAGCGATCAGTTGCGGAACCGTTCGATGGCTTGCGCCAGGATCACATAAAGCTTGCCGAGATCCGATCCCAGCACGGTCACGCTTAAAGCATTGCCTTCGCGCGTCGACAGCATCGATCGCAACATCGCTTCGAAGTCGTGGATATAGCGACCGACATTCTCTTTGAATGCGTCGTCGGACTGATAAAGATCTGCGATCTCCCGCGCCTCGCCGCTGTCGATCAACTTCACGGCCCGACGAGTAAAGATGCCGCGGTCCCCTTTGAGATAGTTGTCCCAGGCCGTGTCGCTGACCTCTGTGGCCAGCGCGTTGGTGATATCGATTGCATTCGAATTGAGGCTGTCGGTGATCAGCGCCATGCGCCGCGAAAAATCGTTGTTTATCTGCTCTTCGGCCAGTTCTCGGGCGCGAGCAATGCGTTGCTCGAGATTGCCGGTAAGCTCGTTGACCATAGCCAGTTGATCGCGCAACTGAACCGTTGCTTCACGGCCAACGCCCGAAGCATGTGAAGCGGCCTGTTCCAGCGCGCCGATCGTTTCCGCAGTCTGGTTGCGCAGCGCTCTGTCAAGCGCTTCCACAGCTTCCGAACCGATCGTATCGGCGAGGGCAGATACACGCTCTTTCGATCCGGTTTCGAGCGCCGCAAACGCGCTTTCAGTTGCCGTTTCCAGCGACACCAATGCGGTATGCAAGTTGTCCTGCGACTGGGTGGCGAACTCTTCGCCGTCGCCCCTCAATCGATCGAGCTTTCCGAGTAGCGCCTGGAGCTTGGCCAGAGTATCCTCGGCCTGTTCGTCGAGACGGCCCTGCAGCCCCTGAAGCGCAGCATCGGTGCCGTCGATTTCTTCGCGCGTCTTGGTTAGGTATTCGTTCAACTCTCCGCCGTGTTCGCTCGCTTTCAGCATTAGCCCGGACAATTCTGCTGCTCGCGCCTCGACCGATGCCAAATCGTCCGACGCCGATTGGATTGCCGTGGGCAGATCCTCACGACTATGCTTGGCGCCTGATTGAATGATCTCCAGCAGGCGGATGCTGGCATCGGTCAGGCTTGCCAGTTGGGCCTCGGTTTCGGCCAAAGATGCACGTTTCGCGGCGAGTTGCTGTTCCAGATCGCCGAGTCCTTCGCCAAGGCTCGATCTGGTGGTTTCACTTTGTTGACCCAATTGCGCAATCAGCGTGTTGAGCTGTTCGAGTTGCTCATTCATCGCCGTGCTATGCGCGACCAGCTTTTCGGTTTCTTCGGTTTGCGCCTCGCGACGCACCGCCAGGGCTTCATCGAGCTCCGCCAGCCTCTGCGCCAGAACCTCGGTCGATTGCACTTCGCGCGTATCGAACTCATCCTGCCGCCGCGCCATATCTTCCTGAAACTTGATGTCGCGCTGCTTGAGCGTGTCGTTGAGCTGGACAGTTTCCTCGTGCAGCCCGCGAATGCGATCTTGCGATGCGGTCACAGCGTGCCGGTCGAGCCGGTCTAGGTCTTCAATCATTGCCGCGATTTCCTGATGCATGGCATCCTTGGATGCACGCACTTGTTCCATCGCATTCTTCTCGGCATCGACCAGCTTCAGACCGATCGCTTTCGTTTCGCTCTGCAGCAGCGCGACCCGCTCGCTCATCGCACCCAACGCTTCGCTTTCGCTCTCGCCGATCGTCGCCCGGTATTCCTCGGTCTGTTTCGACAGTGCCTCAAATCGATTGGCCACGAATTGCTCAATCCGGCCAAGCTTTGTCTCGAATTCGCTCAGCACTTCGCCGACCCGTTCGGAAAGAGCCGCCACCTGGTTTTCGCTCGCGGTGCCGAAGGTGTTGAGCCGTTCAAAGCCGGCAACCAGCTTCTCGAGCTGTTCCTGCGCGGTGCGGCCTGCGTTTCCGACCTGGTTCGAAACGTCGCGAGCCGAATTCGCGATCACAGGCAAATCGTCTCGCAGACGATCCATATTCGCTAGCGCCGTTTCGCTGGCGCTTCCGATCTTGTCGACCTGATCGCCATTGTTCTTGATGAGGCTCTGCAGCTCGCTCGCATGCGTCGAAATCCGCTCGCTCGCTACCCTGCCGAGCGACTCCAGCTCGCGCGACTGTGAAGCCAGGAATTCGCGCGCAAGACTGAGTTCGCGATTGACCACGGTGAGGCGCTGTTCAAGCTGCGAACTCTCCTGACTCAACAGCGAGGCGGCGTTTGCAAATCGGTTTGCTTGGGCCCGAGAGTTGCGCATTAGCAACATGTAGATCACCCCGATGAGCAGTACGGGAACGGACCAATCGATGATCAGCCGCGCCCATTCGCTGGGCGCCAGCGAAGCAGCCGCAAGCAGTTCCGCCTGCATCGCCCAGCCAAAGAAGGTACTCCAGGCTGCGACCGCGACACCGGCCAGGCTTGGCGCCAACCATGCCATTTGCGATGATGAGACTTCCTCATATTCTTCGAGATTTAGTTCATCATCTTCATACCCGATCACAGCATCGGATAGAGACGTTTCCAGTTCGACCTCGCGTTCGGTGTCGGCAGAAATGTCTGTCGAAGCATCGGTTTCGCCTTGCGCATCCTGCGCGGTCTCGCTGCCAATGGCGCGAATATTGTTCCCACTGCTCATGAGCAACTAAATACCACAGCCGATATCAGGATAAACCCCGCTTTAACCCTGGCAGCGCTATTTGCCCCAGCCATGGTCTATGAAGCTGGAGCTCTCGACGCCACCTTGGCAGCCGCAGCAGGCGATGACGCCGCCTTGATGCGTGAATTGCGCGTTGCTTTCGTCGAAAGCGCGGTGAAGCAGCTGGATCTGCTCAAAAGGTCGCGGTGCGACGGCAACTGGAATGTCGCAGCGATGCGGCTCAAAGGCCTTGCCGCCAGTTTTCACGCCGAAGAGCTGCTGCTTGCTGCCGAGAATGCACTTTCGTCGGCGCCAGGCGAACCAGCGGCAATCCGCGATATCGAAACTGTGCTCGATCGGTTCGCGGGTAAACGTCCGTTCTGACTCGGCTCAACTGCGCCAAAATCGGGTTACAGTTCCGGCAACTCGACGGGTTACTGCTTGAACGCATCCTTACGCTGGTCGTAGGATTCTTCTCTTGTAGGAGATCCTCGATTGCGAACCGCGTTGCTGGCTGCATCCAAGCTGAATCACGACGGCCAACTGCGCGCTTTCATGCCGTTTGCGGGCAGGAGCGTGATCGGATGGCAGACGGATCTCGCACATGCGCTTGGATGTGAGCGGATAATTTGCAGATGCGACAGTCCCGGTCCCGAGATTCTCGCTCTGCAACATACGGTTGAGGCGAACGGCGGAGAGTTTCACGCCGTGCGGAGCAACGCGCAAATCGTGTCACTCTTGCGGACGGACGACGAACTGCTGATCCTCTTGGATGGATTGATGTTCGACCGTGATCTTGCCGAAGACGTGCTGCTGGATAATGATCGTTGGCCAAAGACCGTGCTTACCTGGGATTCAGCAAGCCCCGGCGCCGAAGAGGTCGCGCCTGACTTCGAACGGATCGATGCCGATCGGATCTGGGCAGGGTTGATCGCGCTCCGAGCCGATGCCGTTCACAAGCTGGCCGAGCTACCGACCGATGGCGATGCAAACTCCCTCTTGCTGAGGCTCGCGCTTCAGTCCGGCGTACGCTGCACCAAGCTTCCCGCAAGTTCTCTCGCTGACAATCGGGTGTGGTTGGCTAGGTCGGCCGAAGATTTGGCCAACCGACAGCGGGCTGCGATCTCGAGCAACATCCCTCCACCAGACTGGAGCGGCCCCCTCCGAACGGTGGCAACGTTCGCCGCTGCTCGGGTTCAGGACGCTGGGGTCGCCCATGGTGTCACGGTGTGCGGCGCCGTGGGTTTGGCGCTCACAATGGCGGGCGCAGCGCTGGCCTGGTGGGGGATGGGCACAACGGGGCTGCCTGTGGCTGCCGCTGGTGCATTTCTCGGCGCGATCGCCATCGCGTTGCATTCATTGCGCAACCGACTGTTCGGAGTCGAACCTGACCGAGATCGATCTACCGTGTTCGAGATGCTGCTGGATATCATCGCGCTCGCTGCTGTCGTGGGTGCCCTTAGCCCCGAATGGAGCTCGATAGAGCGAGCAGCAATTCCAATCTTTGCGTTCGGGCTCACACGCATTGCCGCTGGCGACGCGCGACTGGGTCTTGGAGCATTCTGGAGGGATCGCTCGCTCCATCTGGTCCTGTTCGGATTCGCGGCATTTGCAGGAGCGCTGCTGGAGGTGGTCGCGCTGCTCGGGCTTGTAGTACTCGGGCTTAAACTGCTGCGTTTGCGCCCAAATTAGGCTAACGAGGCCTTAACTATGGCGCGCTATGGCGGCGAGATGGGCGAATTGGCCAACAAATCTGCACCCGGTGCCGGCAGTACGGCGGGCGATACACCCGATATCGAGGCGATCCTGAAGGACGCGCTGGCAAAGGGTGATAGAGCCCTGAGCGGCGTCACGCCGGTTCTCACGCATTTGCTGGCGAACACTGGGGATTCACTCGTAAGCGACGCGATTGTTGCGCGCATTCGCGGGATGCTGTCGGATATTTCGGCGCAATTGGTGCTGGCCGCGCGAACGGAAGACGATCCGGTAGCTGAGCAAAGCCTGGATCGCTTCGCTGAAGAGCTGCACGAAGACAGCGCCGTGCTCAGCCATTGTTATGCCCTCGCGGTCGAGGGGTATCTTGGTGAGCGGTTCGAGCAACGGGCAAAGATTGATCAGGTACTCACTCCGTTGCTGCAGGAGCTGATCGCCTCCGACCAACCTGCGGTTGGCGAGCTCGCGATGGAGTGTATGGCCGCCCAGTCGCGCTTTGTTCAAAGCCAGCGCCGGATGCAATTGCCGCTCGGCGAACTACCTGCCGAACTGTTTTTTGCTATTCTGCGCCGCTGGGAAAACCATTGCCGCCGCTTTGAGCTGGCAATCGAGGAAGCGTCCTATCAGAGCCTTAGGCAACGCTATGACGAGGGCACGAGCCGGATGGGACAGTTTGCCCGGTTGGTATCGGCGATGCGTGGCGGCATTCATGCCGCGCTCGATCTGAAACATGCCGGGCTGGCCCTATTCGCGAGTGCCGTGAGCGCAGCAACTCGCCAACCGCGCGAACTTGCAGTACTCGCCTGTCATGAACGCCAGACTGCGCGACTAGCATTGACCTTGCGAGCAGCAAATCTCGACGCCGACGCGATCGAGAAACAGATACTGCTTGTGGAATCCGCTGAACGATTGCCGTCGGGGCTGGAGACCATTTCTCCGCAACGTGCGAGCGCGCTGCTCGGGCATGCAACGACAGATCAAGTGATTTGATCATGGCGTCTGAACCCGATTCAACCTTGCTCGCTGCTCGCGGTATCACCGATGACCGAGACAGGTTGCTTACCGCCGATGAAGCGCTGGCGGAGTTGCACGAGCGTTGCGGCGGTCTGGCGCACGGGACGTTAGCCATTCCGGAAATGCTCGGCATCGTCCGTCAAGGGCGGCAGTTGGGCCTTAGACTGGCGCGCGAATTCACCGCCTATGACGGAGAGGAAATGGTGAGCGGATTTGTGCGAGTACGCCCGCTATCCGCCGAAGAGGGCGGGGGCTGCGAAATACTGGTAGAGAACTGGCAGCGTACTGCAGTGCCTGACGGGAACGCTTCCGATTTTGCCGAACGTATCGATGCGATCGACCGCGCGACCGCGGAAGTTTCAGCACGCCTCGATGCCCAGCAATGCGTAAAGGTGCTCGAGTCCCACGCTCCCGACGCGGCGCAACTGCAGGCGGCGATTTCGGACACTCCCGGCCAGCCATGGTCGGAATACGTCGACTTGGTCGGCGTGGCTCATCAACAACCACTCCATTGGCGGCTGCTGGATGGCGCACGTTGCAACATCGCTGGATCGGATCGCGACTGGCGGGTGCGGCTGCTGCCAATTGGACCCTCAAACGGAGCGACGCGCGGCTTCGAGCTCTTGCTGATCGCAGATGAGCCGATCGCACCCGATTTTTCTCCCGCAGCGCAAGACGGTTCGAAGCACGAGGCGCACAGCGGCATCATCGGAGACGCACTCACGCCTGCCTTGCGGCAGCCGATCGCCCGGATCATTGCCAACGCGGAGACGATCCGCTCTCGCCTCGCCGGCCCATTGCGCAAGGAATACAGCGAATATGCGGGCGATATTGCGTCTGCTGGCAAGCATCTTTCGGCCATGCTG
Organism: uncultured Porphyrobacter sp.; assembly: GCA_964550495.1. Classification (GTDB taxonomy): domain Bacteria; phylum Pseudomonadota; class Alphaproteobacteria; order Sphingomonadales; family Sphingomonadaceae; genus Erythrobacter. The sequence continues at coordinate 35,928 of CAZJZO010000008.1, forward strand.
GATGATCTTGCCGATCTGGAAGTGGTCGAAGCTCCGGATTTCGAGGTGTTGAACGAAGAAGTTGATCTCGTCGATGCGGCGCGACGGGCATCCGGAATTCTCGGCGTTCGCGCACAGGCCCGCAACATCAACGTGATCGTCCCGGATGAGCGCGACAACGCGATCGCCAAGGGTGAATTCCGCAGAGTCTTGCAGATCCTCATCAATCTGATCGGCAACGCCATTGCATATTCGCCCGAAGGCAGTTCGGTCGAAGTATCGATCGACAAACGACTGGACCAGACGGTCGATATGCGGGTTGCCGACGAGGGGCCGGGCATAGAGCCCGAACAAGCTCAGAAGGTGTTCGACAAGTTTGAACGGCTTGGGCGCGACAATGACGGGGGATCGGGCCTGGGACTGTACATCTCGCGCAAGCTGGCTCGTGCGATGGAGGGCGAATTGAGCGTCAACCGCGAGGCGGTGGAAGGTGCTGAGTTCGTTCTTACACTTAAGCTCGCCGACGCGCTTGCCTGACCGCTACATTGCATTTCGCAGGCGCTAGTTTTGCCTTCATGAAAAAGGGCGGCTCGCAAAACTACGAAGCCGCCCCTTGGGACTTTCCAAGACGGATTGTACCTAGCGATTGCCTACCGGAACATAATCGCGCTGCGTGGGCCCCGTGTAGAGCTGGCGCGGGCGACCGATAACCTGACCGGGATCGGAGATCATTTCGTTCCACTGAGCCACCCAGCCTACGGTGCGGGCCAGGGCGAACAGAGCCGTAAACATCGTGGTCGGGAAACCGACCGACGACAGGATGATACCCGAGTAGAAATCGACATTCGGGAACAGCTTCTTCTCTTTGAAGTAGTCGTCGTTCAGCGCGATCTCTTCGAGCTGGAGCGCAACTTCGAACACGGGATCGGTGGTATTGAGCGCTTCAAAGACCTCGCGGAGTGTCTTCTGCATTACCGTCGCGCGCGGATCGTAATTCTTGTAGACCCGGTGACCGAAGCCCATGAGGCGGAACGGATCGTTCTTGTCCTTGGCGCGCTCGATGTAATGCGGGATGCGATCGGGCGTGCCGATCTCCTGCAGCATGTTGAGCGCGGCTTCGTTGGCGCCGCCATGGGCTGGGCCCCACAGGCACGCAATGCCGGCAGCAATGCAGGCAAACGGATTTGCACCCGACGAACCGGCCAGACGAACCGTGGACGTCGATGCGTTCTGCTCGTGATCGGCATGGAGGATGAAAATGCGATCCATCGCCTTTTCGATCGCTGGATGGATTTCATACTCTTCGGCCGGAACGCCGAACGTCATGCGCAGGAAATTGCCGGTATAGCTCAGCGAGTTATCGGGATACATGAATGGCTGACCGACAGCGTATTTGTATGCCATCGCCGCAATAGTCGGCATCTTCGCGATCAGTCGATGCGAGCTGATCTTGCGGTGCTCGGGATCAGCAATGTCGGTGCTGTCATGATAGAACGCCGAAAGCGCACCGACGACCCCGCACATGATGGCCATCGGGTGAGCATCGCGCCGAAAACCGCTGTAGAACGTCATCAGCTGCTCGTGCAGCATGGTGTGGCGGGTGATCGTGTAGGAGAACTCGTCGAGCTCGTCCTGGCTTGGCAATTCGCCGTTGAGGAGGAGGTAGGAGACTTCCATGAAGCTCGAATGTTCGGCCAGCTGTCCGATCGGGTAGCCGCGGTGCAGCAACACGCCTTCATTGCCGTCGATATATGTCAGCGCACTTTCGCAGCTGGCGGTCGACTTATAACCTGGATCAAACGTGAAAGCTCCGGTCTGGCCGTAAAGTTTCCGGATATCGACTACATCCGGGCCGGTGCTGCCTTCAAGCACGGGAAAGTCGTAGGTTTCACCGCCGAGTTCGAGTTTGGCGTGCTTGTCTGCCAAGATGTGTCTCCTGCTCTATCCTTGCCGCCCGCTTGCTCGTTACGCGGTCTGCGCGTCGAGCCTTGCGAGAGCTTCTTCCCGTCCCAGTAGGACCAGAACATCGAAAATACCGGGCGATGTTGTCGTCCCGGTGAGTGCGGCGCGCATTGGCTGCGCGAGCTTGCCGAGACCCAATCCCAAGTCTTCGGCGAGCGCCTTCGTACTGGCTTCGAGCGCTTCGATTGTCCAGCTATTTTCCTGTCCAAGTCGCTCCGAAATGAGTGACAAACGCTTGCGGCCGTCGTCATCGAGCAATTTTGCGGCTTTCTCGGTCATCTCCAAGGGACGTTTGGCGAAGAGAAATCCAGCTCCTTCAACCAGTTCATCGAGGTTCTTTGCACGCGTTTTGAGTACGGGAACTGCCTTTGCCAACAGGCTGGCATCTGCGAACTCGGGCAGCCTGGGGAGCATCAATTCGACCAAAGTCTGATCCTCGGCTGCGCGGATGTAGTGGCCATTCAGATTTTCGAGCTTCTTGAGATCGAACCGCGACGGGCTCTTTCCGACGCCATTGAGATCGAACAGCTCGACTGCTTCGGCTCGAGTGATCTCCTCGCGGTCTCCATGACCCCATCCAAGCCGCAACAGATAGTTGAACAGCGCATCGGACAAAACGCCCATCTCGTCACGATAAGCTTCAACCCCCAAAGCCCCGTGGCGCTTTGAAAGCTTCGCGCCGTCAGCGCCATGTATCAACGGAATATGAGCGTAGACCGGATCGGGCCAACCGCCTTCGATCGAATCCATCGCGCGGTATATCGGCAATTGGCGAAAGGCATTGTTCAAGTGATCATCGCCGCGGATTACGTGTGTGACGCCCATATCGTGATCATCGACCACCACTGCGAGCATGTAGGTCGGAGAGCCATCGGCGCGCAGGATGATGTAATCGTCGACTTCCTCGTTCCTGACAGAGACCACGCCCTGGACTTTGTCCTCGATCGAAGTTGTGCCTTCGTTCGGGGTCTTCAGCCGAACAACGTAGGAAGCGCCGTCCGGCGCCTCGGAAGGATCGCGATCGCGCCATCTCCCGTCATAGCGCAGCGACTGCTTGTTTGCCCTTTGCTCTGCACGCATTGCCTCAAGCTCTTCGGTAGTCGCAAAGCATTTGTACGCGTGGCCGGTTTCCAGCAGCTTGTTTGCGATCTCCGAGTGGCGTTCGGCGCGTTGCGACTGGAACGTCGGATCTTCATCATAGTCCAGACCCAGCCAGTCCAGCCCGTCGAGAATCGCGTCGATGGCTTCCTGCGTGCTACGATTCCTGTCGGTGTCTTCGATCCGCAGCAGTGCCCTACCGCCATGGTGGCGCGCATAGAGCCAGTTGAACAAGGCCGTCCGAGCGCCGCCGATATGCAGGAAGCCGGTGGGCGAGGGGGCAAAGCGGGTGACGACAGTGCTTGCCGCTCCGGACGCAGTTGAGCCGCTTTCGCTTGCCATAAGCTGTTAATTCCTTTTCACTTTGGGCCCGGCGATATCTGACAGGGCCCTGTGCCACCAATGCGCGACACACCGATCATACCAATGGGGGAAGGGGACGAACACAGTCCCGACTTCGACTATGGTGCCGCCCGTAAGACCGCCGGAGGCGCTTGGCAATGGTGGCGTGGGCTGGGCCGGCCCGATGCGAAACCAGGCAATCCTTCCTGGCTTATGGGCAATTTCGAGAGCTTCCTGGCCGATGCGGGTTTCGATCGTGCGCCTTGGTTGGCGGTCGCCTTCGGCAGCGGAATATTCGCCTGGTTTGCGCTGAAGGATCCGTGGCAGTGGATCGCGGCCATTGGCGGCGCTTTGCTGATTGCCCTGACGGCCGTTGCATTGAATCGACATGACGGTGGGTCGCTTCACTTGCGCCGCGCCACTGTGGCGTGTGCGGTTGTCTTCGCCGCGGGATTGGCTGTCATCTGGGCGAGATCGGAGATGGTCGGCGCGCAGCCGATCGAACGCCCGACAGTCGAGCGAATGCAGGGATTTGTAATCGACCGGACCGATCAACCCGCGCAGGACCGTATCCGGCTGACGCTGGCCGTCAGGGACGCCGAAACTGCGCAAAGCCGGAAGATCAGGCTCAACGTTCCGCTCGATGAGGTTGCTCGTGTCGAGAACCAATACAGCCGAAAATTTGGTGAGCCGGCGTTGGTGGAAGGGGCGATCATCAGAACCCGGGCTCGCCTGATGCCGCCGGCGAGCCCCATGCTGCCCGGTGCCTATGACTTTGCCCGGGCCGCCTGGTTCCAGGGCCTATCTGCGACCGGCAGCATCATAGGCCAGATCGAAGTCGTCGAATTGCCGCAGGCCGAGTTTGGCATCTCCACTATCCAACGTTCGCTGTCGCAGCACGTCAGGAGCCAGGTCGAAGGCTCCCCCGGCACCATTGCAGCGGCATTCGCCAGTGGCGATCGGGGCGCGATCGCCGAGGCTGATGAGGACGCAATGCGCGATGCCGGGCTCACGCACCTGCTTGCAATCAGCGGCCTGCATGTCAGCGCGGTTATTGCCGCGGCATATCTCGTCGCGCTCAAGCTTCTGGCTTTGTTTCCTGCGCTGGCGCTGCGCGTGCGATTGCCGATCGTCGCTGCCGCCATCGGAGCCTTGGCGGGAATAGGCTACACCCTCCTTACGGGCGCGCAGGTGCCCACGGTACGCAGTTGCGCTGCGGCCATGCTGGTGTTGATCGCGTTGGCCTTAGGAAGAGATGCACTCTCGCTGCGAATGGTCGCCGTCGCAGCGATATTCGTCTTGCTCCTTTGGCCCGAGAGCATCGTCGGTCCAAGTTTTCAGATGAGCTTCGCCGCCGTCATCGCCATTGTAGCGCTGCATTCGAGCGCGCCGGTAAAGGCATTTCTCGCTCCTCGAGAGGAATCGGGCATGGCGCGAACGGGTCGGCGGGTTGTCATGCTGTTTATCACCGGCCTGGTGATCGAGATCGCTCTGATGCCGATTGTCCTGTTTCACTTTCATCGAGCCGGAGTTTACGGGGCGTTCGCCAACGTGCTTGCCATTCCGCTTGTGACATTCATTTCGATGCCTCTGATCGCGATGGCGTTGGTGCTCGACATGATTGGCCTCGGCGCGCCGGTCTGGATGCTGGTTGGGGCCTCGCTCGATCTCTTGCTTGCCATCGCCCATTTCACGTCGTCGCAGCCCGGGGCGGTAAAGCTCATGCCGCAAATGGGTTATGGGACAATTGCGCTGTTTGTATTCGGAGGGCTTTGGCTCGCATTGTGGAATGGTCGCGCGAGGCTGCTTGGATTGGTTCCTGCTGCGGCGGCGACTGTCTTGTTGCTGGCAACCCCGATCCCGGACATCCTGATCGGTCGAGAGGGCCGACATGTGGGGGTGACATTGGATGATGGTCTCGGTGGCAAGCGGCTGCTTTCGCTTCGGGACACACGCTCAAACTACGCTCGCGACAATTTGCTGGAGCTATCGAGTGTCACCTCCGCGCCGATCCCCATGGACGAATGGCCGGGCGCGCAGTGCTCAAGCGAATTCTGCACCGCAAGAATTGAGCGAGGAGGGCGGACTTGGACTTTGCTGCTAGCGCGCAACCGGGAACTGGTTGAAGAACGCGCGCTGGCCGCAGCGTGCGAACGCGCCGATATCGTGGTGGCAGATCGCTATTTGCCCTATTCGTGCAAACCGCTCTGGCTCAAGGCAGACCGGCGCATGTTGGACCGAACCGGCGGTCTGGCCATCAATCTTGCCGACGAAACGGTGACCAGTGTCGCCAGCGGGCAGGGCGAGCACGGTTGGTGGCGCGGGCGACGGGACTAACCTCGCCGCCCGCACGACCCCAATCAGTGATAGCGACGGAGCAGTCCTGCAAGCCTACCCTGCACCTGGACTTCGCCAGGCCCATAGACCTGCGGATCGTAAGCCGCATTGGCCGGATCCAGACGGACATTACCGCCATCCTTGTGCAGATACTTTAGAGTTGCCTCTTCACCATGGACCAGAGCTACGACGATCTCCCCATCGCGCGCTGTGTCCGTGCGGCGTACAAGCGCAAAATCCCCATCGAAGATGCCGGCTTCGACCATGGAATCGCCCGACACTTCGAGAGCGTAGTGCTCGCCAGGCCCTAGCAGCGCCGCCGGCACCGGCAGCGAGTTCTGACCTTCAAGCGCTTCGATTGGTGCACCGGCTGCGATGCGACCGTGGAGCGGGATCTCGATCACGTCGTTTGCCGGCTCAGGAGCGGGCTGGATCGCGGCATTCCCCATAGCGGCAATAGCATCGTTCGCCGCCCGAGCCGCCCGTGGCGCAGGGGTCGCATCCTCGGGCATCTTGATGACTTCGAGCGCTCTCGCGCGGTTGGGCAGCCGCCGGATAAAGCCGCGCTCCTCCAACGCCGAGATGAGCCGATGCACCCCCGACTTGCTCTTGAGGTCAAGCGCATCCTTCATTTCCTCGAAGCTCGGCGAGATGCCGGTTTCCTCGAGCCGTTGTTGAATGAATCTGATCAATTCGTGCTGCTTGGCTGTCAGCATGGATAAACCTCCCTTGGGCCGTGGATTGAACACGGCACAGGATCTATTCGGCGTGTCGCCAGAGGCACCGGAAACGAAGATGTTCGGTGCATCGCTGACACATGATCATTCGCCAAAATGGTGAACGAATACGGAACAAGTAGGCAACTTGATTCGGCGAGTCAAGCGGCGCGCAGGCCAAAAACCCCGCAATTCAGCCATTTCGGAGTCGGTAGACCGAAACTGTGCTGCCGGGTTCCAACTCCGGAGAACCAGCCAATCGATCGATCAAGCAATTGGCGGAGGCGAGGGCGCGCAGTCCGCTCGAATCCTGCGAAACGGCTAATCGGACACTCTTGCCATCGCAGATGCCCCGCAAGAACTCCCGCCGTTTGCCGACGGCCGGCAATGCTTCCTCGCACACATACTCTTGGGATCTAGGCAAAGGATCGCTGTCGCCCATGGCAGCGCGAACCAGCGGTTGAGCAAAGAGAAAGCACGTGACGAAGCTCGAGACCGGATTGCCAGGCAAACCAAGAATAACCTGGCCCTCGCGTGAAGCCACCATCAGCGGCTTTCCGGGTTTGATTGCGGCTTTCCAGAATGACAGCTCGGCGCCCCATCGCCGCAGCGCCTCCTGGACAAGATCATGATCACCAACCGACGCTCCGCCCGAACTGATCACGAGATCGGCGCTTTCGGCCTTCTTGAGGGCGTCGGCCAAGGCCGTGAGATCGTCGGGCACCGGTCCGAGCCGCATCGTACTGCATCCCAGTTCACTCAGCATCGCGGCAATCATCGCACCATTGCTCGCCGGGATCTGATGCGATTCTACCTGCGTCGGGTCCGATGCCAGTTCGTCTCCGCTATCGATGATCGCGACTGTTGGTGGACGACGCACTTCGAGCCGATCGTGGCCGGCCGATAGAGCCAGTGCTATCTGCGCCGGACCAAGCCGAGAACCTGCCGCAAGCAGCGTGTCGCCTTGCACGAAGTCGAAGCCGTGTGGCCGGATGTGGCGCGCCGACGCTTGATCGCTGTCGGCAAGTGAGGTGCCTGAAAGCCGGGAATCTTCCTTCAGAAGGATCCCGGTTGCATTCTCCGGAACGGCTGCGCCCGTGGAAATCCGGATCGCTTGGCCACCAGCCAAGGAACCGTGAAACGGGTGTCCGGCGCGGGATTCTCCGACAATGGTCCAAGGCCCCGGACCGCTGACGGAAAAGCCATCCATTGCCGACAGATCTGATGGCGGTTGCGTGCGGCGAGCGATCAGGTCGCCTGTGAGATATCGGCCCGCCGCACTCTCGATCGGCAAGGTTTGCTTGGGCAGTTCCGGGGCGAGGGCCAGCAATTTTGCCTGCGCTTCCTCCAGAGTGAGCATCGCGCTCATCCAGCCTGCGCTTTCCAGACACCTGATTTCCCGCCGCGCTTTTCGATCAAACGCACTTCACCGATGATCATTCCCTTATCGATCGCTTTGGCCATGTCGTAGATAGTCAGGAGCGCCATGGACACGGCGACCATGGCTTCCATTTCGACTCCCGTTTTTCCGGTCAGCGAAGCGGATGCGATTGCGCGAATTGCGGTTTGTTCGAACTCGAAGTCGACCGCGACAGATTCGAGGCCGAGCGGATGACACAGCGGGATAAGATCGCCGGTGCGTTTCGCTGCCATGATGCCTGCGATCCGCGCTGTACCCAAAACGTCTCCTTTGGGAGCATCGCCTTGCTTGATCGCCAACAGTGCGTCCGACGACATCGCAATTCGGCCGCTCGCGATTGCGACCCTTTCGGTAGGTTGCTTTCCGCCGACATCGACCATGCGCGCTTCGCCGTCGTCACCCAGATGAGTAAGTCCGTTCATTGCAGCTGCGATTGTGCGCCCAGCAACTCGCGGGTGGCAAGCGCAATATCGCTAGCCCGCATCAGGCTCTCACCGACCAGGAACGAGCGAATGCCCGCCTCGGCAAGTCGGACGCAATCGCTGTGAGACGAAATGCCACTCTCACCGACCAACAAGGCGTCTCGCGGTGCGAGCGGCGCCAGTCGCTCGGACGTCGCCAAGGATGTCGTGAACGTCTTGAGGTCGCGATTGTTGATCCCGATCAAGCGGGAGCGCAACTGTGCAGCAGCCCGTTCCAACTCGGCTTCATCATGGACTTCGACCAGCACGTCCATGCCGCGCTCGACCGCAGCCGCCTCGATCTCTCGCATCAGACCGTCGTCAAGTGCAGCAACGATTATCAGAATGGCATCGGCGCCAATCGCGCGGGCTTCCAGACACTGCCACGGATCGATCATGAAGTCCTTGCGCAGCACCGGTAGCGAGCAGGCATTTCGAGCAGCGACGAGATAGTCGTCGTGCCCCTGAAAGTAGGGAGCATCGGTCAAAACCGACAGACAGGTGGCTCCGCCGGCCTCGTATGCCCGGGCATGATCTGCCGGGCGAAAATCTTCGCGAATAAGGCCTTTCGAGGGGCTCGCTCGCTTGACTTCGGCGATCAGTCCAAAGCCGGTTTCCGAAGCGGTTCTTAGTGCCGATTCAAATCCGCGCGGTGTGGATTGCTCGCGCGCGCTGGCTTCGAGTTCCGCGACGCTAGTTGTGCTCTTTCTCCGAGCGACTTCATCGCGTTTAGCCAGGCAGATTTCGTCGAGCTTGTTCATGGGTTATGCGGCCATCTCGATCCAGTCTTCGAGAAGCTGGCGTGCCCGGCCGGAATCGATGGCTTCAACTGCCCTGGCCACGCGATCGGACCATTCGCTGTCCTGCTCGACAACCAACAGTGCACCCGCTGCGTTGAATAAGACGGCATCGCGATAAGGGCCTGGAGCGCCCATCAACAACGCCCTGAGAGCGGCGGCATTGTGCTCCGCGTCATCGCCGCGGATCGCTTCGATCGGTGCGGTGGGAATGCCGGCATCACCCGGATGGACGCGGTGCATTTCGAAACTGTTGCCGGTGACAAAGGCAACTTCATTGCCGCCAACCAGACTGAGCTCGTCGAGGCCTTCGTCGCCGGACACGATCAGCGAATGCCCCGTTCCGAGTTTCGCCATCGCTCCGGCATAGATCGGCACATAGGCCGGGCGTGCAATCCCGATCAGCTGGCTGTTCACTTTCGCCGGGTTGGAAAGCGGGCCCATGAGATTGAAGATCGTGCGCTTGCCGATCCTTTGGCGGATCGGTTGTATGCGGCCCATCGCCGGATGATGGTTCTTTGCGAACAGGAAGCAGATTCCGAGCTCGCTCAGCGTCTTCTCCGCGGTGCGGCCTGCCGCCTCCATATCCAGGCCGAGCGCCTCAAGCGTGTCGGCCGCTCCCGCTTTTGACGAGGCGGCACGATTGCCGTGTTTGGCAACCGGCACACCGCAAGCTGCGACCACGAGGCTTACTGCCGTCGAGACGTTGAGCGTATGATGCCCATCTCCCCCGGTGCCGCAAACGTCGATCGAATTGGCAGGCGCTGCGATAGGAATGAGCCGCGCACGCAGCGCTCTGGCCGCACCGGCGATTTCATCGGACGTCTCGCCGCGCTCTGACAAGGCGACGAGAAATTGCTCGATTTCGGCCTCGCTCGTCTCGCCGTCGAGCAGCCTGCCGAATGCGTCCTCGGCATCGGCTTCGTTTAAGGGTGTCGAGACGTCTGGAAGGGCGTTCACGCAGTCAATCTTTCGGGCAGCTGCGGAACCATGCCGCACAGTTTGAGGAAATTGGCCAGCAAGGCATGGCCATGATCGGTGGCGATGCTTTCAGGATGGAACTGCACGCCGTGAATTGGAAGTGTCTCGTGACGGAAGCCCATAATGCTGCTGGCATCGAGGCCCGGAGTGTCGGCATGAGCGTTGGCGACAAGGCAGGGCGGGGCGTCAACCACTTCAAGACTGTGATAGCGTGTCGCCGTGAAGGGGGACGGAAGGCCGGCAAAGACGCCGGTGGCATCGTGCGATACCGGGGAAGTCTTTCCGTGCATCAAGCCCCCTCGCACAACCCTACCGCCAAAATGCTGGCCGATCGATTGGTGGCCCAGGCAAACTCCCAGCAGCGGTTTTTCGGCGTCCGCACAGGCAGCGACAAGGTCGAGGCTGATCCCCGCTTCATTCGGTGTGCAAGGCCCCGGCGAAATCAGGAACCCGGCTGCGTTTGAGGCCAACGCCTCAGCCGCCGTCAGCGCGTCATTGCGCTGGACCTGAACTTCCGCGCCGAGCTCCATCAGGTAATGGACCAGATTGAAGGTGAAGCTGTCGTAATTGTCGATGACCAGGATCATTGCGCGATCTCGCGCTTGGTCACGGCAATGATCGGTCCAATGATCCCGCGGTCGAGCCGATCGCTCGCAGGATCCCACAACGACGAAACATTGCCGTCGAGAAACAGGGCGTTCTTCACCTTCAGCTCATCGCGGTAGAAACGGGCCAATTGTCCGAAGCTCAGGGTCGTGTTCGATATGACGAAATGCGCCTTGCCATCGTCGCTCACGCCCACGCCGTTTCGAACCGCTCTGGAAGGACCGTTATCCTGAATATCGGGATGCAACTCCCCGTCGATAACCAGCATTGGTCCGGATTGAGTCCCGAATTGCGGGCGATCGCGCACACTCGAAAAGAACTGATCCGCCGTCAGGATGCGCCAGGTTCCGCCGGTGCCAAAAAACACCCCATTGGGCTTCATGTGGAAATTGCCCGGCCCGTCGGCACGATTGAGTTCACTAAGGCGATCACCTTCCTCAACATAATAACCGATCGGATTGCCATCGTCGCCATACATTCCGGCGTTCATGGCAAAGGCGATAGTCTGTTTGTCGACAGTTTCGGCAAAAGCCGAAAGAGAGCGGAAAGGTCCGCTGCCGACTTGCCCCAATCGGGTTCCAATTCGATGTTCAGCCGGGTCGGCTGTGCAGTGCGTCAAGGGGACGTTTTCGAAAGTCACCGATCTGCAAGCGGAATTGACGATTGCCTGATCGGGTTCGGAATTTGCCGACGTGGCAGCTGGAGTAGAATCGTCATTCGCGGTTTCTCCAAGCTCTGCGCGGACAATCGGTTCGCCGGCCGGTTGTTCGTTGCAGCCGGCCACCGCGAGGGCCGCTATCCCGAAGAGCAGTTTCGGCTTCATTGACCAAAATCCGGTTCGCTTGCGACACGAACGGCTTCGCGCGCGGCTGCAATCAATGCGCTGGCCTTCGCCCGGCATTCGGCAAGCTCGTAATCGGGGTCGCTATCGGCGACAATTCCGGCACCTGCCTGAACGTGCATCATTCCATCCTTCACAACCGCTGTGCGCAAAACGATACATGAATCGACCGATCCGTCGGGCGAGAAGTAGCCGACACCCCCTGCATAGGCGCCGCGCGTTTCCGGCTCCAGTTCGGCAATGATCTCGCACGCGCGCACCTTTGGCGCACCCGAGACTGTGCCGGCGGGAAAACCCGCGAATAGCGCATCGATCGCATCGCGATTCTCGGCCAATTGTCCGACGACATTGCTGACGATATGCATCACGTGACTGTAGCGTTCGATTGTGAAGCTGTCAGTGACCTCGACACTGCCGCGAGTTGCAACACGGCCTACATCGTTGCGACCAAGATCGAGCAGCATCAGGTGTTCGGCGCATTCCTTGGGATCGGCCAGCAGGCTGGTTTCGTTGGCTCTGTCTTCGATCGGACTTGCGCCGCGCGGGCGGGTTCCGGCAATCGGCCTGATAGTGACCTCGCCGTCGCGCACCCGGACAAGGATTTCAGGGCTCGAACCGACAATCGCAAAGCCCGGCAGGTCGAGGAAATACAGGAACGGGGAGGGGTTCACCCTCCTGAGCGCACGATAAAGTTCCAACGGCGGAAGCTCGAACGGACAGGTGAACCTCTGTGCGAGTACGACCTGGAATATGTCGCCCGCCAGGATGTATTCCTTCGCCGCTGCGACCATTCTCTTGTAGTCCTCGCCGGCCATGACCGGATCGAGTTCGGGCTGCTCCGCGACACCTTCCAGCTTGGCATCCGCAGGCCGCCTCTGGACAAGCGCGCGCAAGACCTCGTCGATCCGCTCGCCGGCCCGTTCGATTGCCAAGACGGGATTGTCGGCAGACCAGATCGGAGCCACGCAGAAAAGGTCGTCGGTCAGCTCGTCGAACACCAAAATTATGGTCGGACGGACGAACAGCATGTCCGGAAGCGCCAGTTCGCTGGCCTCTGCTCTTGGGAGTGTCTCCACCAGGCCTATGGTCTCGTATCCAAAGTAACCGACCAGGCAGGCGAGTGAGGAATGAGGCAAGCCATCGGGAACGTCGATCTTGCAGCTTTCGGCCAATTTGCGCAGTTCGGACAAGGCCTCGGAGGAGCAGGGGGCGAATGCCGCGCGATCAACTTGCCAGTGCGAGTTGATCTCGGCAGTTGCCCCGCTGGCCCTGAAGACAAGGTCCGGGTCGAGACCGATCAGGCTGTAGCGCCCCCGGACTTCACCTCCCTCGACCGATTCGAGAAGGTAGTCGCCACGGCCGGGCTTGAACAGGCGCCGTGCCGCTCCGACCGGAGTATCGCTGTCGGCAATCGCTTTGCGCCATACCAAGGCAGGTCGCCCGGAATTGAGGGATTCTTTGGCTTGACCCGCATTTTCGGGAAGCGCACTGGATTGGTCGGGCTCTTGCATTTGCGAGCTTCGGCTTTTTCGATCAGATCTCGCCGGAAAGCTGCTTGCGCACTGCTTCGATGGCTGCCGCGTTCTGATCGACTCCGATTTCTTCACGGATCGCTGTGGTCAATTGATCGGTGTACTCGTTGATCAGCGCTGGAGCGAGCTGCTGCCGGGTTTGCGCCAGGATTGGGCTGTCGTCAGGCAGGGACTCGGTGACGATCTCGTCGAGATCGACGATATACCAGCCAAGGTCGTTCGGCGCTTCGAGCAGTTTGACCGACCCCTCCGCCATGCTGAACAGCAGGATCAAGGGCGCAGGCACATTGCGATTTTGCTGTGCCAACAACTCGTTTCTCGCAAGGTCGATACGCTGGATCCCCGGGAACGGCCTGTCTTCGCCGTCGAGGGCTGCGCTCAGCGTGGTATCGCCGCGAACGGCATCCAACACCCGGTCGGCACTTTCGCGTGCCAGCCTGCTGCCTTCGAACAGGCGCCAGCCCGCCACCAATTGCTCGCGAATTTCCGCCAGCGGTGGAGCGGCGGACTCGGTAATGCGCGCAACATCGAACACGACGAACTGGGCGCCAGGCACGACTTCTGCGAGTTGAGGCTCGCTCTCTTCCATCTGGAACGCGGTTTCGAGCGTGCTGAGGAGCGCCGGGGTTGGTTGAAGCTCGCCTTCGCCAAACACCTGACCATTGGCCAGAAGCTGCGGCGTAGTGACCACCTCCAGATTGTAGGCCTCAGCGACTTCGATCAGCGCAGTCCCGCTATCGACCTCTTCTTCGATCCGGGCGCTGAGATCGGCGAGGGCAGCCGCTCGTTTTTCTGTTTCGATCTGCTCGGTTAACTCGGGTGTTGCTTCCTCCAGTGTCCGAGCCGCCGTCCGTGTAATCCCGTCGACCCGGGCGATGTAGTAACCAAGGGCACTTTGTGCGGGATCGGCGACCTCGCCCCGCTCGGCTGCGAACACCGCTTCGGCGACTTCCAAGCTGGTTGCCGAAGCCAATTCGTCGCGGCTGCGGTTTTCCACACTTGTGACGCTGAAGCCGGCAGCCTGCGCCGCCGCCTCGAGCGATTCGCCGCCGCGAACTCTTGCGACAACGGCGTTGGCAGCGTCTTCGGTCGGGACGAAGAACGAAGATACGTCGCGAGTTTCCTGTGCCGAGAAACGCTCAGGCTCCGCATCGTAGCGCGCCTTGATTTCGGCAGCCGTCGGAACGACGCTGGCGTTGACAGTGTCCGCTCCAAAGGATGCCAGGCGGATCACGCGCCGTTCGGGCAGGACGTAACGATTGCGATTCTCCGAGAAGAACGTTGCCAACTGTTCTTCGGTCGGTTCGCCTTCGGGCGCAAAAGCCTGACTCGGGATCAAGGCAATTTCCCCCTTGCGTCGCTCAAGGACGAGCGCGGCATAGTTCTTGGCGACTTTGGCGGGCATCTGCGGGACCGCAAAGGCAGGAACGAGCAATTGTTGCGCAAGCAGCCCGTCCGACAGGTCGCGGCGAAGGATTGCGTCCGTGATTCCCTGACGCCGCAAGGCATTCTGGTAGATGTCAGCATCGAACTCGCCGCTCACTCCGCGAAAGGCCGGGATCTGCAGGATCTCGCTGTTCACGAGGTTTTCGCCGGCGCGCAGGCCATATTTCTCGGCATATGCGCCAATGGCATAGCGATCGATCAACTGGCTCAGCACTTCGTCAAAGCCGCCTTGCTCGATGAACGCGGGCATCGTGATTGTAGGGTTTTCGCCGCGCACCTGCTGCAACGCCGAATTGGCAGTGCTTGTCAGCTCAGAGGTCGATATCCGGTCATCGCCGACCAAAGCGACCCGATCACCACCGGAAACTCCACCAAAGGTGCTGCCCGTGATATCGCTCGCGGCAAATGCCAGGGCGATGAGCGCAATGAACATGAAGGTGATGGCCAAGCCAATTTTCGACTGGAAGAATTTGCGAAAACCCGAAATCATCTGTGTATCAATTCCTGTCGTTAAGGGGCTGGAGCTGGTGAGCTCGAATTACAGCTCGAAAGACAAACCTCCAGTCACGAGGGCGCTTTATCCGCCCTGCGACCTCCCGGCAACAGGTAGCCATGCGTTTTGACTGTAAACGTTTCCTCGGCTAGCGGACGCCGCCCCCGGACCCTACATCGGGTCGAGATTCGTTACCTCTCAGGAATTTGACATGGCCCAGCGGCCCTACATCGTTGGAAATTGGAAAATGCATGGCACCCGCGCCATGCTTTCGGAAGCGCGCGCAATCGACCGTGCTGCCCAGAGGCATATGAAGGTCGAGGTCGCGATTGCGCCGCCTTACACACTGATCCACCCCGTCCATCGCGAAGCAGAACAGATTGTGGTCGGGGCTCAGGACTGTCACGACGAGGCAGAAGGCGCGTTTACCGGAGACATCTCGGCCACAATGGTCGCCGATGCCGGTGCAAAATTCGTGATCCTCGGACACAGCGAACGGCGGGGATCGCACGGTGAGAAAGATGCGCTCGTGCGGGCCAAGGCTGATGCAGCTCTCGCAGCCGGCCTGCGCGTCATCATGTGTTGCGGCGAAAGCGCCGAAACCCGCGACGCGGGAAAGGCTGTTGCATTCGTTAAGCGTCAGCTCAAAGCCTCTCTGCCTCCTTTGGACGACGCTCTAGGCGATGCGGCAGAGCGAATTACGGTCGCTTATGAACCGATCTGGGCGATCGGAACCGGGAACACCGCGACTGTGGCCGATATCGCAGAGATGCACGCGGAAATCCGTGCCCTGCTGGTTGACCTATATGGCGAGGAACAAGGCGGCGAGATACGGATTCTATACGGCGGATCGGTCAAGCCCGAGAATGCCGCAGAGATCTTCGCAACGCCGGAAGTGGGCGGAGCGCTGGTCGGCGGGGCGAGCCTGACAGCCGATAGCTTCATGGGCATTGCCCTAGCGGCCGGTGAAACCGAGGACAGTTGATCCCCGACGCTTGCGCACCTACATCGACCCGAACACAAATCGAGAACCCAATTCATGTCGCTCTTTATTTTCCTTACCGTGCTTCAGGCGCTTGTCGCGGCGGCCTTGGTCGGCGTTGTCCTCATGCAGCGTTCCGAAGGGGGCGGCCTTGGCATTGGCGGTAGCCCGGGTGGCGCGCTTGGCGCACGCGGTGCAGCCGACTTCTTGTCGCGATCCACAAAGTGGCTCGCCGTGGCGTTTGTGACGCTGTCGATCGCGTTGGCCGCAGTCGCTGTGGACACGACGAATTCGGGTGACGTGACGTCGACACTCGATCGCGATGTGGCGCCGGCAGGATCGGGCGACCTGCTCGCCGAGCCAACCGGTGCGCCGGCAACCGATCCCCTGGCCGAGCCGGGAACGCCGGCGGATACTCCGGCCAATGACGATCCCCTAGCCGAATAAGGGTCCAGCCAGCTCGCTGGCTTACGGGTCTGTGGATTTGCAACTGCTTCAGCGCGCAATTCGCTTGCCTCGAATCCCCATCCAGGCTTAAGGCTCGCCTCCCATGGCGCGGTACATTTTTATCACCGGCGGCGTGGTTTCCTCGCTCGGCAAAGGTCTCATGGCGGCAAGTCTTGCCGCCCTGTTGCAGGCTCGCGGCTACAAGGTCCGCATTCGCAAATTCGATCCGTATCTCAACGTCGATCCGGGGACCATGAGCCCCTATCAGCATGGCGAAGTCTATGTGACAGACGACGGTGCCGAGACCGACCTCGATCTCGGTCACTATGAACGCTTCACAGGTGTTTCGGCTCGGCAGAGCGACAACATCACGAGCGGGCGCGTCTATCGCGATATCATCGCCAAGGAACGGCGTGGAGATTACCTTGGCGCCACCGTTCAGGTCATTCCGCATGTGACCGACGCGATCAAGGAATTCGCGCTTTCCGATCAGGACGACCACGATTTCATCCTGTGCGAAATCGGAGGCACTGTTGGCGACATCGAATCACTGCCGTTCATGGAAGCAATTCGTCAGCTGCGGAACGAGCTCGGTCCGGCGCAAACGCTGAGCGTCCACGTGACGCTGGTTCCCTATATCGCGGCCGCCGGTGAGCTGAAAACCAAGCCCACGCAGCACTCCGTGCGCGAGCTCGCCAGTCTCGGTATCAAACCCGATGTGTTGCTATGTCGGGCCGAGCATCCGATCCCGGATGGCGAGCGCCAGAAGATCGCCAATTTCTGTAACGTTCGCAAAGAAGCTGTCATTCCTGCCCTCGATGCACCTTCGATCTACTCGGTGCCGCTCCAATACCACGAAGAAGGTCTGGACGCCGAAGTGTTGCGCGGCTTTGGGATTACGGACGCCCCGGCTCCGGACCTCTCGGCATGGCACGATGTGACCGATCGATTCTTCAACCCCGAGGGCGAAGTGACCATCGGAGTGGTCGGCAAATATGTCGGCCTGCAGGATGCCTACAAGAGCCTCAATGAGGCGTTGATTCATGGTGGAATGGCGAACCGGGTCAAGGTCAACATAAGGTGGATCGACGCCGAATTGTTCGAAGGCGATGCCGGAGAGATACTTTCGGAGCTTGAGCCTTTGCACGGGATCCTCGTCCCGGGCGGGTTCGGTGAGCGCGGCAGCGAAGGCAAGATCGCCAGTGTCCGGTTTGCACGGGAGCGCCAAGTGCCTTTCTTCGGCATCTGTCTTGGCATGCAGATGGCTTGTATCGAGGGTGCCCGAAATGCCGGCTTCGTAGCCGCGTCATCGACCGAGTTTGGCGAAACCCAGGAACCCGTGGTTGGCATTATCACGGAATGGATGAGCAAAGACGGCCTCGAGCAGCGGGAGGCTGGCGGTGATTTGGGCGGGACAATGCGCTTGGGCGCCTACGAAGCCAAATTGGCCGGAAACAGCCACACGTCCCGAATCTATGGGGGTGCTCTGAGCATCTCGGAACGACACCGGCATCGCTACGAGGTCAACAGCGCCTATATCGAACCGCTTGAAGGCCAGGGTCTCGTCTTTTCCGGCATGTCGCCCGACGGGCTGCTTCCTGAAATCGTGGAACGTCCGGATCACCCCTGGTTTGTGGGTGTCCAGTTTCACCCCGAACTGAAATCGAAACCGTTCGATCCACACCCATTGTTCGCGGGTTTCATCGCAGCCGCTGTCGAGCATTCACGACTGGTTTGACGGGCGGCATGGCTCCCGCGTCTCGCGGGGATTCCGTGGTCCGCGGTTGAACCGATGCAATTTTTGCAATATTGTCGGGAATGGAACAGATTTTGTCGGATTTTTACAAGTCCGACAGATTGTTCTTGCGCGAAGCGATCAACTCGCTTTAGCCCGAGAGAGCCTACAGGTTTTCTAAAGGGGGGTAGGGTAATCAGCCCGCCCATGTGCTTGCGACGCATATTGGCCGCTCCACAGCGTAGTCCAGCGTTGCATTGAGCTCGCGCCGGAACTGATCGTCTTCTGCGACCCGGACGATCAGCATCGGACGAGGCGACTGCATGGTCGCGGGGACGGATCCATTCGATCCGTCCCCCTTGTCATTGCACAAATTTTTGATGCACGCGAGGCGCGCTTACGCTGCGTCCGAACTCTTGGTTTCGGTATCGGTTGGAACCGCCGACAAAGTGTGCCCGCCATTCACCGCGATCTTCTTTGGCTTCATGGCTTCGGGGACTTCGCGGACCAGATCGATGACAAGCAAGCCATCTGCGAGTTCGGCGTTCTCGACCCGTACGTAATCTGCAAGCTCGAACCGGCGTTCGAAACCGCGATTTGCGATACCGACGTGCAGCAGTTCGGCGCCATCATCAATTTCGTCGCGCTTCTTGCCCTGGACCGTCAGGAGGTTTTGCTGAGCAGTGATGTCGATATCCTGAGGACGGAAGCCGGCAACGGCCAGCGTGATCCGATAATTGTCTTCACCGCTGCGCGCGATGTTGAAAGGAGGATAGTTGTCGCCCGAATTGCTGCGTGCCTGGCTTTCGAGCAGGTCGAAGAGCCGGTCAAATCCGACAGTGCTACGGCGATATGGTGTGAAATCTAGACGTGACATAATCTGCAAATCCTCTG
>CAZJZO010000009.1:0-53631 GCA_964550495.1 uncultured Porphyrobacter sp.
CTCGTCGTTCTGGTAGATGCGCTCGAAGCCGTCGCCCGGAACGAGCGCCGGGACTCCGATCCTTGTGTTGTTCGTCACCAGTCAGCTGATCGGGCAGGGTCTGCTGGTGTTCTCGCTCGGCCACTTCCCGCCGTTGGTGATCGGCCTTGCGCTGCTGACTCAGCCCGCAGTGGCGGCGTTGATAGGCTACGCGCGGTTTGGTGAGGTGCTGATGCCGCTGGATGTAGTGGGGATGGTGTTGTTGGGGAGCGCGCTGGTGGTGGCGCGGGCGTCGCGACCCAAACCTGTCGCTGCAGCTTAGCCGCGCGCTTAGCTAGTCACTCGTGTCTAGGACGACGAGGCGGACAATCTGGTGCTCGCTTCAGTACGGCAATTGCCATCCGGCGTCGCTCATGTCGGGAGTAGCCCAGCCAAACTCCCAGCCCTGCAAACGCGCCTCGCAGATGCCAGCTGCTCATCCGAACTCGCCGATCGCCAAGATAGAAACTACGGACAAGGTCGGAAGAGAAGCGCAGTTCCTGATGCGATGGATATCGCCCATGGCGCCAATCGCTATGCCGTTCATTGAGGCACAGGTAAGGTCGCTGAAGCGCACCATTCTCGATGGCTGTGCGGGCATGAAGGGTAGCTCCGAGACAGGTAAAGAATGCCGCCGCCAAGACGATCCCAACCGTTTTCAAGAGCCACGCCATAGCGCAGCCGCTATTCAATCCGCCTTGAACGGCACCTGACCCAGGTCGCCCATACCCACAGTCCCGCTCGCCATTTCCAGCATCCGGTCAAGGCTCCGCTTCGCTTTCAGGCGCAGGTCTTCGTCGATCTCGATCCGCGGCTCCAGGTCGCGCAGGGCGATGTAGAGCTTTTCCATCGTGTTCAACGCCATGTAGGGACAGATGTTGCAATTGCAGTTGCCGTCCGCACCCGGCGCGCCGATGAAGGTTTTCTCGGGCAGCGCCTTTTCCATCTGGTGCATGATGTGCGGCTCGGTCGCGACAATCAGCGTATCGCCTTCGAAGTTCTTCGCATATTTCAGGATCGAACTGGTCGAGCCGACGTGATCGGCGTGGTCGATGATCGCCGGCGGACATTCAGGGTGTGCGGCGACCGGAGCATCAGGGTGCTGTTCCTTGAGCTTGAGCAGTTCGGTCTCGCTGAAAGCCTCGTGGACGATACACACGCCCGGCCACAGCAGCATCTCGCGGTCAAAATTGCGTGATAGCCAGCCGCCCAAGTGACGGTCCGGGCCAAAGATGATCTTCTGTTCTGGCGGAATCTGCGCGAGGATCGTTTCGGCGCTCGACGACGTGACGATCACGTCCGACAGCGCTTTCACCTCGGTCGAGCAATTGATGTAGGTCAGCGCGATGTGATCCGGGTGCGCTTCGCGGAAAGCCTTGAACTTCTCCGGCGGACAGCTGTCTTCGAGGCTGCACCCTGCGTCCATGTCGGGCAGCACCACGATCTTTTCCGGCGAGAGGATCTTGGCGGTGTCGGCCATGAATTTGACCCCGCAAAACGCGATCACATCGGCATCGGTGTCCGCCGCCTTGCGCGAGAGTTCGAGGCTGTCGCCCACGAAGTCGGCAATGTCCTGGATATCGGGCGTCTGGTAGTAATGCGCGAGGATCACCGCATTGCGCTCTTTGCGCAGACGGTCGATCTCGGCGAGCAGGTCTTCGCCGCTGGGAACTTTGGTTTCGATGCTCATCGTCTGACCCCGATAATTATGTTGCGTCGGATATAGGGAATGATGCGCCGATTTGCGAGCGCTTTGCGCTGCCTTTGTGCTAGCGTGCGAGCGAGGGGAGGAATCGATGTATCAGCTTGATCTGAAAGAGGCATATTGCCCCGCGCAGGCCGACACCGAGTATCGCGAGCGGACGATCGAAGATATGCTGCGCGAGCAGGCGGCCGTGCGCCCCGATGCGAAGGCTTTGCGGGAGTTGCTGGCCGATGGAGCAATCGGGCGCGAATGGACCTATGCCGAATTGCTAAACGACGCCGAACGCTGCGGGCGGGCGCTGGCGGCGCGGCACTCGCCGGGGACGCGGATCGCAATCATGGGCGGCAATTGCCCTGAATGGGTGCTGGTGCAACTCGGTGCAGCGATGGCGGGGCTCACGATCGTCACGGTCAACCCGTCATTCATCGCTCGCGAAGTCCGCTATGTGCTTGAGCAATCGGGCTCGGGCGCGGTCTATTACCAGCCCAATGTTCGCGGCAGCG
Organism: uncultured Porphyrobacter sp.; assembly: GCA_964550495.1. Lineage (GTDB taxonomy): Bacteria > Pseudomonadota > Alphaproteobacteria > Sphingomonadales > Sphingomonadaceae > Erythrobacter. The sequence continues at coordinate 2,227 of CAZJZO010000009.1, forward strand.
CGCTGCGCCCGGTTGTCGATGAGGCGGCTGCGGGCTTGCAGGCGTCCGACTTCATCATCGACATCACCGATCACGCCGAACTGTTTGCCGGCGAAGGCGATGGGGAACTGCGCGAGAACAAGCCGCATGATATCTGCATGATCCAATACACTTCGGGCACGACCGGCTTCCCCAAGGGCGTGCTGCTGCATCAGCATGGTCTGCTTCAAAGCAACTACGACATTTTCGTGCGATGGGGATTGCAGGCGGGCCACACGGTTACCTGCCCGTTTCCGCTGTTCCACACCGCTGGCAGCGCGGTGTGTGTGCTGGGCACGCTATCGCATGGGGCCACCTTACTGCTCGTATCCGTGTTCGATCCGGTCGCTGTAGCCAAGGCGGTCGAGCGCGAAAAACCCGAAGTGTTGGGCGGTGTGGCGACCATGATCTTTGCGATCATCGAGGCGGCCAAGGCGACCGGCACCGACGTATCCAGCGTAAAGACTGTGGTGAGCGGCGGTGCAATGGTTCCGCCGGAGCTCAACCGCGCCGCGCAGGATATCTTCGGCGTGCCGATCCTGATCGTTTACGGTCAGACCGAGACATCGCCCGCGATCACTGCCGCGTGGCCGACCGACAAGGGCGCAGAATTGACCGAGACGATCGGACAGCCGTGCTCGCATATGGAAGTCTCGATCCGTTCGCCGAACGATAATTCGGTGTGCGCGGTGGAGGAGCAGGGCGAGATCTGCATGCGCGGCTACAACATGATGGTCGGCTACAACGACAATCCGGAAGCCACCGCCGAGACGATCGATTCCGACGGGTGGCTGCACACCGGCGATCTCGGCAGCATCAGCGCACGCGGCTACGTAAGGATCACTGGCCGAGTGAAGGAGATGATCATTCGCGGCGGAGAAAACCTGTTCCCGGCGGAAATCGAAGCAGCGTTGCTCGAACATCCGGCCATTGCCGAAGTCGCAGTGGCGGGCGTTCCCGACGAGAAATGGGGTGAGATCGTCGCAGCTTTTGTGCGACTGGCCGAGGGAGCCGAGCGCCCTTCGGACGATGACCTCAAGGCATTCATTCGCGAACGCCTGTCGCCGCAAAAGACACCTGCGCACTGGGTATGGATGACCGAGTTCCCGCTCACGGGATCGGGCAAGATCCAGAAGTTTGCCCTGGCCGAGAGTTTTGCGAAGGGTGAACTCGCCTAGAATGAGATCGGGACTAGGCAAATGGCACTAATCGAAGAGTTCATTGCGGGCAGAACACCGCCGGAGCTGTATCAAGCCTACCTCACCCCCTTGTTTGAAACGTGGAGCGAAGTCCTCGTCGAAGCCCTGCCGCCTCGTGGGCGCGTGCTGGACGTTGCCTGTGGCACGGGAATCGTGACAAGGAAGATCGCCGCGCAGAGTGGTGTGACTTCCGTTGTGGGCGTAGACATAGCACCGCCAATGGTCGAAGCGGCAGATGCCCTGACGAATTCGACGGTTCCCATCAAATACTCGGTGTCGAGTGCTGATGATACCGGGCTTCCCGACGGCCATTTTCAGATGGCCTTCTGTCAGCAAGGATTGCAGTTCTTCCCTGACAAGGTGGCAGCACTCGATGAAATCGGCCGACTTCTCGAAACGGGCGGCAAGGCCGCGATTGCAGTTTGGACGTCGGGTGACAACGGCAATCCGGTATTTGGCGCCTTTGAGCAAATCGTTGCCGAAGAGCTTGGCGCGGACCTCGTTCCGTTTGGCCCGTTCTCATTCGGGGATCGGAGCAAGGTGGAAGAGGTCGTGACGAACTCAAAGCTCACGCCGGTCTCTCTGGAACAGGAACAGCGCCTGGCGTACCTGCCTGACCCGCGGACTCTCGTGCTGTTCGATTTATTATTCCTTGGCCGTCCGGGACCGGACGGATCCATGCATCCGCTCTTCGATCCATCGGACAGTTCCAAGGACGAACAGATCGAGCGGATTATCACAAAACTCATCGCGGCAACCGGCCAATTTGCGCAATCCGATGGTGGCTTACTGGCGCCGAGTTCAGCGCACGTGATTGTCCTTGAGAAAGATTAGCAAATCCGGGCATCGGGCAGTCCCGATTAGAGAGTTCGCCAGACTTCCCCATCCAGCGCGGCCAGACCTCTCTTTTCCAGATCGATCAAATGCGCGGTTACGCTCATTTCGGCGGCCGGGATCAGTCGCTCATCCAGCCCCTTATACATCTCCGGAATGAACCCTGCGACGGGCCGGGCTGCTTCGCCAAGCAACCGCAAGATCTGATTTTCGCGTTGGCGGCGATGACCGATCATGCCACGCACGAGTTGCTGCGGCTTGGTGATCGCTTCACCGTGGGCCGAGTGATAGACCTTGTCCCCCCGCGCCATCAGCTTTTCAAGGCTGGCCATATAGTCGCCCATGTCACCGTCGGGCGGGATCACCACACTGGTCGACCAGCCCATGACATGGTCGCCGGTGAACAGCGCCCCGCTTTCCTCAAGCGCAAAGCAAAGATGATTCGAGGTATGGCCGGGTGTCGCCACCGCCGTCAGCGTCCAGCCAGTGCCGCGCATTTGTTCGCCGTCTTCCAACACCCGATGGGGTGCATATGTGGTGTCGAAGGCCTCATCGGAACGCGGCAAGTCGGTCTGCAGCACGAGGGGGGCGCAGCCGACGATTGGCGCTAGCGTCATCCGGGACAGCGGAGCGGCTGCCGGGGAGTGATCTCGGTGCGTGTGCGTACACATGATCGATACCAGATCCCGGCCTCCGATCGCGTCCAGGATCGCATTGAGGTGATCTGGCTCGTCAGGTCCAGGATCGATCACTGCGCAGTCGGGTCCATCGGTCCGTCCAACAACGTAAGTCTGGGTGCCCGTGTAGGTATAGGGTGAGGGATTGGGGGCGAGCACACGCTTCACCAGTGCTTCGACCTGTTCGGCCTGACCTGTCGGCCAGGGTTTGGGAGGAATGCCTGCCATGGGCCGCATATGGAGCGGGTTCGCTAGCCTGTCGAGTGCTTCAAGGCGATGCTTGCGGTCGCCGCATGAGCGACTAGGACTGCCGCAAACGGGAGAGCAGATTCATGGCCGACTACATTCTCGTGCTCGACGAAGGCACGACTTCCACGCGCGCGATGCTGTTCGCGAGCGATGGCGTGCTTGCGGCCAGCGCGCAGATGGAATTGACTCAGCATTACCCCCAAAGCGGCTGGGTCGAACACGATGCCGCTGAGATCTGGGACAAGACGCTTGCCTGCGCCAACGCAGTCATCCCCAAGGCCGGCGGGCCTGCCTGTATCGCCGCGATCGGGATCACCAACCAGCGCGAAACCGTGGTCGCGTGGGATAAGGTCACGGGCGCGCCGCTGACCAACGCGATCGTCTGGCAGGACCGCCGAACCGAGCCGTTTTGCAGCAGCCTGCGCGAAGCGGGACACGAAGCGGACGTGCAGCGCAAGACGGGGCTGCTGCTCGATCCCTACTTCTCGGGCACCAAGATGCGCTGGATGCTCGACAATGTTCCTGAAGTGAGATCGGCAGCAGACAAGGGCTCGCTTGCGTTTGGGACCGTCGAAAGCTGGCTGATGTTCAAGCTGACCGGCGGTGACCATGTTTCAGACGCCAGCAATGCCAGTCGGACGCTGCTGCTCGAACTGGATAGCGATCAGTTCGATCCCGGTCTTTGCGAGTTGTTTGGTGTTCCGCACGCAGCACTTCCGCGCGTGATCGACATGTCCGGCAAGCTTGGGGAAACGGAGGCAAGTCTGTTCGGACGGGCGATCCCGATCACCGGATTGGCGGGGGATCAACAGGCTGCCACCATAGGCCAAGCATGCCTTGCACCGGGGGAAACCAAGGCGACCTATGGCACCGGGGCGTTTGTCCTGACCAACCAAGGGGACACGATTCCTCGCTCGGACAATCGCTTGCTCGGGACTGTGCTGACGCAGATCGACGGAAAGCGAACATATGCCATCGAAGGTTCGGTGTTCGTCGCTGGCAGCCTCGTCCAATGGCTCCGCGATTCACTCGGGATTGTCGACGTTGCTTCGCAGACCGAAGAGCTGGCGCGCTCCATCCCTGATTGCGGCGGTGTCACGATCGTTCCCGCGCTGGCTGGCCTCGGGGCCCCGCATTGGCGTGCCGAAGCGCGCGGCGTCATCACTGGACTAAGTTTTTCGAGCGGCAAGGCCGAGCTGGCGCGCGCCGCATTGGAAGCCATGGCCCATCAGACCTATGACCTTGCGCAAGCCTTCGCAGCCGATGGGACGGCTTGGGGCACCTTGCGGATCGATGGGGGGATGTCCGCCAATGATTGGATGGCGCAGGATCTTGCGAACGTCCTGAACTTGCCGGTCGAGCGCCCAAGTTTCGTCGAGACCACGGCGTTGGGTGCAGCCATGCTGGCCGCGGCGGGTGTTGGCCTCTATCCCAACCTCGACAGTGCAGCGCAAGAGATGCGAGGTACGCTCGCTCGATTTGAACCGGTTATGGACGACAGCGTTCGCGACGATCGGCTGGCGCGTTGGCGCAAGGCCTTGAACGCGGTCTAACACCTAGCGGGGCTTGCCAAACTCGCTGCTTATTCTGTCCTGAAATGCGCGGGCCGGAGATGCAATCTCAAGATCCCGTCGCCAGGCCTTATCTAGCCGTGTAATTCGGCGGTGGAGTCTTTCAGTCTCTTCGATCAGTGCGCATGTTTCCGGTTCCAGCAGTTTGAGCTGGGCGGCGTCCGATGGCCGATCTGGTGGAAGAGCGCCATGCCTGCGAACCTGAGCCTCGGACAGTTCGCCAGAGAAGTAAGCGCGTTGGTTCAGCAGCCATGCGAGCACATGCATTACCCGCGTCGTTGTCTTGAGACCTTCGGTTGACAGAGCCAGACGGCCCATCGTGTCATCGTGTTCACTGGGCTCTCTCGTTCCGAGCGCGAAAACAGCGCGAACTTCATCGGCGAGGATCAATGTCTCGCTGTACAACGCCTCGATAATCGGGCGCGAAAGATTGGATGCTCGGGCCATGGACTGATGCCAGCGCTAGGCTTCAATTCGGATCATCGCCAGCGGGCTATGGTTATTTTCAGGCGGGAATCATGAACCGTCCCACAAAGGCACAAAACGGCATGGCCGTTAACGAGACGAAATGTGCTGATTCGCCGGATGAGTCGTTGTTATCAAGCGATTATGTCGGGCAACAATGTATCTTCGATTATGGCGATCTGGTCTTTCAGGCGCAGCTTGCGTTTCTTGAGTCGCGCGATCTGCAACTGATCGGTTGATCCGGCGTCGGTCAGTGCATTGATTGCAGCATCGAGATCGCGATGCTCGGTTTTGAGAAGTTCGAGCCGTTTCTGGAGCTCTTGCTCATTCATCGTCTCAGAAGTCCTCTTTGGATTGCCATTCGGCCAACAATTCTACGTGGATTCTCGCAGCCAAGCCACGAGATCCGTGCTGGAAGCGACGAATTGGCACTGCCGATTCTCCTCGCATTCACGCAAGACTACCGATTCACCTGAATGAAGAGGTTTGCAAGTTAATCATCTTGTGGTTTGATCATCTTCTGCGGTTCGTCCGCGCTGGACGAGTCGCTCCCCGGGGGCAGCCCCCCGACCATTAGATAGGAGAACCTCTATGGCATCGTCCGCAGCTTCCTCCCACGTCAATGCGCTCCAGAACAAGCATGCTGGCCTCGAAGCCCAGCTCCGCGAAGAACTGGCCCGACCAGCGCCTGACACTGCGACGATCCAGGCTCTCAAAAGGCAAAAACTGCGATTGAAGGAAGAGATTGCACGCGCCTGAAAGGCGCACAATTTTCTCCCACAACCTTGCGAAATTCGATCGCATGTCTTCGAGGGCTTGTCTGACCTGAGTCCGAACCCTAGGCCGGGTGCATCATGACTGCCGCTGCATCCGCCCGCCAAATTCTCACGCGCCTGCACGAGGTGATGGCGTCGCGTATGCACGCGCAGGGCAAACTGGATCGTGTGGTCGAGATTGTCGGGGAGAGCCTCCACAGCGAAGTGTGCTCGATCTATTTGCTGCGCGAAGGCATGCTGGAGCTGTTCGCAACGCGCGGCCTCAATCAGAGCGCGGTACACGTCACCCGCATGGCAATCGGCGAAGGGTTGACCGGCACCATTGCCGACAATGTCGAGACGCTGAACCTCGCAGAGGCAAAGGCGCATCCGGATTTCCAGTACCGGCCCGAAACCGGTGAGGAGAAATTCCATTCCTTTGCCGGCGTTCCGATCGTCTATCGCGAGCGCGCGGTCGGCGTTTTGTGTGTCCAGCACCTCGAGCCGCGTCGCTACGAGGATATCGAGATCGAGGCGCTGCAAACCACCGCCATGGTGCTGTCGGAGCTGATCGCGAACGCCGAACTCGTCGACGAAGAAGAAGCCCGCGGGTTGAGCGAAGAGCAAACCGGCCCGCAAACGGTCAACGGCTTGACGCTGGTAAACGGGCTCGGTGCTGGCCAAGCCGTCTATCACCAGCCGCGCGTGCAGATCACTCAGGTGGTCGCCGAAGACATCGAAGCCGAGCGTCAGCGGGTCTATCGCGCGTTCGACAGGATGCGCGAGCAGATCGACAACCTCGCCAATCAGGCCGAATTCGGTGTGGGCGGAGAGCACGAGGAAGTGCTCAAAACCTACAAGATGTTCGCTTACGACGAAGGATGGTCGCGGCGGATCAACGAAGCCATCGACAGCGGGCTAACTGCCGAGGCCGCGATCGAGCGGGTGCAACAACACACGCGTATGCGGATGCGCGAAATCGACGATCCATTGCTGGCTGACCGGATGCACGATCTGGAAGATCTGGCGAACCGCTTGCTCAGGATTGTCTCGGGTCAGCTCGGCACCGCTGCATCGCAAGGTCTTCGGCGCGACACGATTCTGATTGCGCGCAATCTCGGGCCAGCGGAGCTTCTCGAATATGACCGGCGCCGGCTCAAGGGTGTTGTGCTCGAAGAAGGATCGTTGACCGCGCACGTGGTGATCGTTGCCCGGGCCATGGGGGTTCCGGTTCTGGGTCGAGCCAGTGGCATTCGCGGCATTGTGCGAGATGGCGACGAAATCCTGCTTGATGCTGCGGCCGCAGTGGCAACGGTGCGTCCATCGGCGCAGGTCGCCGAAGCCTTCGAGGCCCGCTTTGCAAAGTCGCGGGAGAAGCAGGCGGCCTATGCCGAGTTGCGCAAGGTGGAGCCCTTTACGCGCTGTGGCACGCGCATCCAGGTGATGATGAATGCCGGGCTGCGCGACGACATTAGCGCGTTGGCCATGACCGGCGCGGACGGGGTTGGGCTGTTTCGCACCGAGTTCCAATTCCTGGTGTCGGCAACCCTGCCGCAACGCGAACGGCAGATGCGGCTCTATCGCGACGTGCTTGAAGCGGCTGGCGACAAACCTGTTATCTTTCGCACGGTCGATATCGGCGGGGACAAGGCCGTCCCATATCTCGCATCGGCGGTAGCCGAAAACGATGAAAACCCGGCGATGGGATGGCGCGCGCTCAGGCTGGCGCTCGAGCGCGAAGGGTTGATGAAGGCCCAGGCGCGAGCGCTCTTGGAAGCTGCCGCTGGGCATTCGCTCTATGTGATGTTCCCGATGGTCTCCGAGCCGTGGGAGTTCGACGCCGCAAAGGCTGTCTTCGATGAGCAGCTTGCGTTTCTGCGATCGAAGAAGAAGCACCTTCCCGATGCAATTCATTTCGGCGCTATGCTTGAAGTTCCGGCGCTGGCCGAAGTGCTCGATGTCCTGCTGCCAAAGCTCAGTTTTCTTTCGATCGGCACGAACGATCTGACGCAATTTCTGTTCGCCGCTGATCGCGCCAATCCAAAGATCGCGCAAAGATACGATTGGCTAAGCCCGTCGATTCTGCGTTTCCTGCGGCGCGTGGCCCAAACCACTCACGGGAGTGGTGTCGACGTCGGTGTTTGTGGCGAGATGGGTGGCCGCAGGCTCGAGGCTTTGGCGTTGCTGGGCATCGGATTCAGACGATTGTCGATCACTCCGGCAGCGGTTGGCCCGATCAAGGAACTGGTCCGTCAGATCGATCTTGCAGAGCTTGGTGAGGCCGTGAATCGCTGGCTGAGTGGTCCGGGCACGGATCTCCGGGCCGAGCTGACTGCATGGGCGAGCGAGCGCAAGATCGATATCGATTGAGCTTGCTCACCGGTCGCTACAGCCGGCCTGGAACGACCAGAAGTGCCGTACAGCCGCCCAGTTGCGGGATTTCGCAGCAAATGCAGCGAATCGTTGACACGAGGCACATCGAGCGATCTTGTGCGTATATATACCAAGAACCACACGCAGATCGTGGAACGGGTCATGACCGACGAACAGGAAGACGCAGTTCAGGAGCTGCCCCTAATGGGAGCAGGCGACCGGTTGCGTGCCGCGCGAGAAGCGATGAAGTTTGAACTCAGCCACATAACGGCTGAGACCAGAATTCCCCTGCGCCATCTTCAGTCTATTGAAGCGGGTGATTTTGATTCTCTACCGTCCCGAACCTATGCGATCGGCTTTGCCAAAAGTTATGCTCGCGAAGTCGGACTGGATGACGCCGAAATCGCCGAACAGGTCCGTGGCGAACTGGCCGAAATGCAATCTCACGGCGCGGTTCTCGCGGCCGGGATGGAGCCCGGAGATTCGGCCAAACTGCCGACGGCCGGATTGGCCTGGTTCTGGGCATTTGCGGCCTTGCTGTTGGCCGTCGGCGTGGTGACATTCATCAGCACCTATTTTGGCGCCGGGACAGGGCCTGATTCCTTGCTCGCCGATCGCGCTCAGGACGAGGCCATCGAAGGAGCAGTAACTGCAGAGGCCTCAGGATCTGTCGAGCCGGCTGCGGGCCCTACAAACGCCGATGGGCAAGTGGTATTCACTGCGCTCGAAGATGGCATCTGGGTGCGGTTCTACGAAGATGGCGGCGAGCGACTGCTGGAAAAGCTGATGTCGACCGGCGAACGTTTTGAACTGCCTAGTGACGCATCCGAACCGCGTATCAACACCGGCCGGCCAGACGCATTCGCGATCACCATCGATGGTCAGTCGGTTCCGAAACTGTCGAATGAGCCAGTTACACTCGGCGACACGCCGATTTCGGCAGCTGCCTTGCTTGCGCGGGCTGAACTGCCCGACAGCTCTCTGCCTGCGGCGAACTAACCCCGTTATCTGATCTGCCCTGCGAATAAGATGGTTCCCGGGGTCGACTTGGAAGCCACCAACCGTCACAGATTCGGGTCGTGTTCATCGGCCAGAAGGCAGTTTGGCTGTGATTGCACAGTTCCAGGCCGCCGCAGCTCGCATTCCCGGTCGAACAGCGGCGTGAGAGAGGGAGCCCGACGAGAGATGAATAAGCTCGCAGCACATTCCGCCACTCGAATGCTTGCCGTGGTATTGGGTGCGGCAACGCTTGCGACCAGCCCGGTTCCGGCAATGGCGCAAGATGAGGTATCTGAAGCACGGCTGCGGAAGATCGAAGCGGAAATTCGCGCGCTTCAGCGCAATGTGTTTCCAGGTGGAGACGGCCGCTTCTTCGAACCTCAAATCTCGGCCGGCGAGAACAACGGATCCACCGTCACCAGGCCTGCGACATCCACTACCGCAGTGACGGATATTCTCGCGAGGTTGGATGCGATCGAGCTGCAACTTCAACGCCTCACTTCGATTTCGGAAGAGAATTCCAACTCGTTGTCGCAACTCGACACCCGCGTGACGGCGCTTGAGAGCGCGCCAAGCACCCAGCAACTGGCGAGCGAAGAGGAGGAGTCGACCACCGATAGCAATCTGGCAGTGATGACGGGTGGAGCGTCGTCCGATGGAGCGGCTCGGCAGATCGAGAATGAGACAACCCCTGCTGAGCCCGCAGGGCCGAGCGCGGAACGTCTTGCTGGCGTGCAAGCGATCACCAAGCCGCAAAGTGGTGACGAGGGCGATGACGAGTATTCATACGGCTACCGCCTCTGGAATGCGGGATACTTCCCCGAAGCGCGCCAGCAACTTTCGGACTTTGTCGAGCGGTATCCATCCCACTGGCGGACGACTTTCGGTCGCAATCTGCTTGGGCGTGCATTTCTCGACGATGGTATGGCGGAAGAAGCCGCGCGCTGGTTCTTGCGCAATTATCAAGCCGATCGCACGGCCGCTCGCGCGCCCGACAGCCTACTCTATCTTGCAGAAGCGATGATCGCGCTTGAAGACACCCGTCGGGCCTGCATCGCGCTGGCTGAATTTGGTGAGACCTATCCCGCGATTGCCAGCGGTAGATTGCTCAGCAAGTACGAGGAAAATCGCGGCAAGGTGACCTGCGAGTAGGCATAGGCTCAAGGCCCAGGGGGCGCCGATTGATAGCGCAGTCGATCCCGAACTAGTTCGCCGTTTTTCAGAGCGGCTTGAGCAATTGTGGCCTTTCGAAGAGAGAACTGGGCCATTGGGCCTGGCTGTTTCGGGAGGTCCGGACAGTCTGGCGTTGCTTTTGCTCGCAAATGAAGCACTGCCTGGAAAAATCAGCGTTGTCAGTGTCAATCATGGGCTGCGCCCGGCATCGGCCGATGAAGTTTCGTTTGTCGCGGCGCTTTGTCGCGAACTCGATGTCCGCTTCACCGGCTTGTCGGTGGAGGTTTCAGCGGGAAACCTCCAAGCCAGGGCACGTGAAGCGCGCTATGAAGCGATGGGGCGATGGGTGCGCGATGAGGATCTCGGTGCTCTGGCAACAGCGCATCATGCCGACGATCAGGCCGAGACGCTGTTGATGCGGTTAAACCGGGGAAGCGGATTGTCGGGCCTTGCGGGTGTACGCGGTGCGGCCATGCTACTGGAAGGCGAGGCACCTTTGCTGAGGCCCCTGCTCGATTGGCGCAAAGCGGAACTTGAAGCGATCGTTGAGCGAGCCGGGATCGAGCCCGTTCGCGACCCCTCCAACCAGGACACTGCATTTGATCGCGTGCAGGTCAGACAGCATCTTGCGGAGAACGAATGGTTGTCGGTCGATCGTATCGCGGACAGCGCCGAGCACCTGGCGGAAGCGTGGCGGGCAATCGAGTGGTATGCCGATCTCGACTGGGAAGAGATGGTCCATAGGGAGGATGGTCCGTCCTTCCGGTACTACGCCAACGTTCCCCGCATTGTCGCGATCGAGACGATCCGTCGGATTATCGCGGAGCTCGGAGGAAACGTCAGCCGCAGCGAGGCTGCGCGCGCCTTCGATCGCTTATGGCACGAACAGAATGCCTCGCTGTCGGGTGTGCTGGTTGTGCCGGGAACGGAGCGGATCGAACCTACCGGCGTAACCATGCGCGTTTGGCGCTTCGTGCCCGAACCGCCGCGCAATTTCCATTGAGCGTTACGCAGATTTTCTGGTCGCGTCAGCCGATCTTGTCGCCAATACCGATCATCTTGCCACGGGTGATCACCACCTTGTCACCGCGCTTGGCCGCCGCAAACAGTTTCTCGGCAAAGGGATCGGGCACTCCAACGCAACCATGGCTGGCGTAGCCGTTGATAACCGGCGAACCGTGAATTGCGATCCCGTCCCAGGTCAGCCGCAGAGTCCACGGCATCGGTGCATTGTTGTACTTTTCAGAAACATTGTCCTTTTCCTTGGTCAGGATAGGAAATGTCCCGATCGGTGTCGGGTGCGAACGAGTACCAAGCAATGCTACCGCAGTGCCGATCTCATGCCCGTCGCGGAACGCGCTGATGACGCGGGCTTCCAGATCGACCGTGATCACGAGTTTGCCGTTCTTTGGGGCACGGGATTCATCCCAGAACCATTCGCCGTATTTGATTGTCCCGGCGACAGGCAGAATGCTCTTCACCACGAACGGATCATTGCTGGCCTTCTTCGCTGCCTGTCGAGTTTCGGCGGGGACGCGGGTGTTCGGCTGTGGCGAGGGCAGCGTTTGCACCTGCGGTTCCGAGATCATCCGCGCCGCCGGGCTACGGGGCGGCTCCACATCTGTGACTGCGGGTGTTTCGGCGTCCTCGAGCGGTGGCAGGCCTGGCTCGAAAGGCTCGGCTGAAGCGCCGGCCTCGAGCGTTGGACCATAAGGTTGCGGCAGGCTGGGGTCGACCACAAGCGAGTCTCCACCCGTGGTCGGATCGATCGCGCGGATGGCATCTTCAGCCTCGCTTGCAACCTGTTCAGCAGCGTCAGCAGCATCTTCAGCGGACGACTGTCCAATGGCGATTGTTGCTCCGCCCGTCACTGCAGCTATCGCGGCAACGGCAGCAATGTGAATCGGTTTCAATACCTTGGTCATGATGCGCATTATGCCGTGTTAGGCGGTTTATCGCCAGTGGCTAACCTTCCCGCGTCCCTCGAAGGGACGAAGAACCCCGGAATTCGTTAACGCAATCTTGGGGTTCGGAGCGTCCAACCCACGCGTTATCAGCCCTATCCATGCGCTCCGAAATGGTTCGCGATTGTAGTCCCAATTCTGAGCGTGAGGTTATGAGCGCGCTCGATTGGATCGATCAGGTCGCGTCCGATCTGCGCGTAACCTTCCGTTCCGCTATCCGGATAATCCGCAGGGGCATCGAGCTCGAAGTCCTGTGCCGATGGGAAATGCGTCGGGAATGCCCTTCGCATCTGCGCCAGCGCATCGTCGATCCGCAGCGAGAACACCATTTCGAGGACATCTTCGCGGCTGATATCGTTCGCGCGGCTAAACACCGGTACGGAAACGGCTTTCAGGAAGATGTGCTGCATCAAGGCGAGCCGCAATGCCTGTGCCGCGCCGATCATGCGACGGGTATTCTCACGAACCGGATCGGTTTCTTCGGCGGGCAATAGTGCGAGCAGGCGGTGGAACTTGAGCGCATCGACGCGCAGACGCGAGGCGAGACGGCGGAAGACGCCAGTGCGATCATCCTTGGTGAGATACTCGGCGAGCGTTTCGCACGCGGCAGAGAGGTGCGGCTCTGTCCCGCGATAGGGCCGGCTCGCCCAATAGGCCGAATTGAACAGCTCGCCATGCGCGGCAACCGTCTTGATGCTGGCGAGGGCGTTGGAGGCTCTGGCCAGCCGGAGCAGTTGCTGGCCGCGTTCGCTTTCCTCGATCAGCGCGGCCACTTCCTCGAAATTGCCATCGGCTCCGCTGCCGATACCCGAGATGACATTCACCGGGTAACCGAGTTGCTGCAGGATTGCGTTATGCGGGATCGCACGGATCTGGCGCAGGTTCATGTCACGGTCGGCCGAAAGATCGGATTGTCGGCGCGATACCCGGCTACCGGTGGAATTGAGCAGGCCGAGCCCGAAGGCCGTGACCGCGCGCGAATAGGTCTTGCTGCGCAGGTGCTGGCGTTGATGCGCGCGAATTGCGCGGTAGAAATCAAGGCTGATATCCGTACGCTCGTATAGCGGGTCGGCGCAGACTGCGGACTGTTCGGGTTCTTCGGATATGATCCGTGTCAAGGTCGCACGCGCCAGCTCGGGCGTGGCGAAATGCAGATACCCGTCACCGCCCTGGAAGCTGACCTCGGGCTCCAGCGTGATCGAATTGCGGGTAAACCGGCTGCGTGCCCAGCGGCTCATTGGCCAGGTGAGACGGTCGGCGAACCCGCCCGGGTGCGCCCCACGGCCCATGCTTTCGCCATGGGTGTTGAAAATGAGCGCCGCGACATCTGTAAGATTGTTCTTGGCCAGGGCTTGCGCAAACCGACCCTGTAAACGCTCGATTGCAAGGCTGGCCGGGATCTGTCCGACAAATCGCCCCGCATCGGAGAAACCTGTCTGGATGCAGGCGCGACCGCGGAGCCTCACATAGTCGCGATATTGCTGTTCTTCGCACAGCGCGTCGAGAAAGCGACCACCATGTTCCAGCGCGCTTTCTGTTTCGAACAGTGGAGACACGTCCACCCGGTCTTCAATTCCGAACAGCTTCGAAAAGTACAGCGCAGCAAGAATTGTGGAGGGCTGCTCGCACTCGGCGATCAACATGCGGATTGGCGTGTCTGCGTCGATATGCTCGAGTATCTGCGCCATTGCGAGGAACTGCCGGATCGCGGTCGAGCTTTCGATTGCCAGGCTTGCGAAATTGGTCCGCAGCGGTTGCACATCCTCAAGCATCTGGCGCAAAGTCGACATCGCGCCTTTGCTGGCGAGGTCGAGCGTGGTCGGATCCTTCAGCCGGCTCCGGATGGCGTTGTGGAGCTGCTTGGCGTTCACGCGGAAATGGATGTGTCCCATGCCAAGACCATCGGCACGCATCGCTGCAGCGAGCGTCTTGAGTGCGATGGCGCGGCCCGTATCGCTCTTCCGCGCTTCCTCTTCCAACGCTTCAATGATCAGCTTGAGCGACGTGAGCTTGGCGGGATCGTTGGAAGTGAGTCGATTGGCTGCCGCCGAAAGGTCTTCGGGCGCGGTCAGGTCTTGGGCGAATTCGGCAGCGCTGGACGCAGCATGTTCGGCAGCGGCGCGCAGGGGTTCCAGGAGATGATGCGACGCATCAATCCTCCGCAATTGTGCTTGATAGCGCTCCAGACGCTCAGATTTCTCAGATAACCGGAATCGGATCGAGGTGTACCATTTGATGTCGGTGCGCCCGTCCATGTCGTATCCCACCCAGCTTGCAAACCGGAATGGCAGGGGAGACAATTCCTTCCATTTATCAGGGAATTGCTGCGCAGCATGCTGCAGCAATTGCTGCACAATTTCCGACCGCGCGTCCTGTGCGTTGGCGAGCGCTTTCACAACTTCGCCGTGCTCGTAATCTAGCGTCACCGCAGGACGTTCACCACTGGCGCTGCAAACTGAGCGAGTAATCTCGTCGTCGCTGCTGGCGGCATTGGCGACTGCAGCGGATTGGTCAGGTGTGAGCAGGAAAGTAGGGTGCGCGGTGAAAACGGAATGCAGGAACGGTGTTTCCCACTTGTCTTGCCAGGCTTCGAAACTGTCGCTTTCTTCGAGGATCTTATCGAGGGCCGACCGATTATCTTCCAATGCAATCGGTGCGAGATTGCGTTGCAGTCTCGAAGCGCGCGTTTGAAGGCTCTCGCATTCGAGCTCCTCAACGAGACGTTCGAGCGTGTCGAGATCGGTCGTCCCGGCCTCCAGCGCGCGCGACACTTCGAGGCCGAGTTGGAAGACTGGATTGAATAGGGGTGTTTCACGCGTGCGGACGTGCAGCTCCTTGAGGCGCTCAAGCAGGTCCGGGACGGTCTTGAAGTTCAAGGTTTCGGTCATAGGCCATGTTCCTGAGCGAATGCGGCTGCTGCGCCGTATAGGCCGGGTTGCGGATGCACGATGAGCTTCACGGGAAGGCTCGCCATCATGCTTGCAAACCGACCTTTGGCGGCAAAGCGCGAGGCAAATCCGGATGCCAGTAGAGTGTCTCTGATCCTGAAACCCAAGCCTCCAGCAATAACGACACCGGCTGCCCCCTGGATCAAGGCGATGTCACCCGCAACGGATCCCAGGGCGAGGCAGAAGCGATCGACCGCCGCAGCCGCGAGACTGTCTTCGCCCTCGATGCCCGCAGTCCATATCGCAATATCGTCAAGGTCCATCACCGCGCGGCCCTCCATTGCCGCCAGCGTGTGATAGATGTCGACGATTGCCGGGCCTGAGATCACGCGCTCGTCGGAAACGCGTGTGTGGCGCTTGCGCAGGCGCGCCAATATGGCGTCTTCGATGGCATCGACCGGTGCGAAATCGCCATGCCCGCCTTCGGTCGCCTGAACTCGTGTCTCTCCATTCGGACCGCGCCAAAAGTGCGCAACGCCGAGCCCTGTTCCGGGGCCGAGGACGCTGATCGTGCCGTTGGCGGGAAGGTCGGAATCCGGACCGGCTAAGTGAAGGAATTGCTCAGCGGGAGCGGCCGCAGCTGCATATGCAACTGCCGCGAAATCGTTGACCAGAGTGTGACGGCCGCAGCCGAGTTTTTCTTCGATCAGGGGCGGCCGGATAATCCAGGGATTGTTGGTAAAGCGGATGATGTCCTGCTTGATCGGACCGGCGATCGCCATCGAGATCGCGTCGGGAAGCGTTCCACCCAAACGTTCGCGGTAGTCTTCCCAAGCAGTCTGAAAACTGACGTGATCTTCGGTGTGCAGAGTGGTCGGCTCGCTGAGGGTGATCGTGCCATCATCTGCTATTTCTGCAATGGCGAAGCGGGCGTGAGTACCGCCGATATCGACTGCGACGATTTCGGTGCTCACAGTCCTGCGCTCGCCAACATCGCTGAGGCCCCTTGCTCGGCACCATCGGCATGCGATTGCAGCATGCGAAACAGTTCGCGTCCCACGCCCCATTCGACATCGGGATCGGGTGCGGGGGTGCGGCCTGACATGTCGGCATCGGTCAGCAATTCTCCCTGATCGGCGCAGACCCTCACGACATCACCATCGCGCAGCAGACTGAGCGGGCCGCCGCCTTTTGCTTCGGGCGTGCAGTGGATTGCAGCGGGCACCTTGCCGGATGCTCCCGACATACGGCCATCGGTTATCAACGCGACCTTGAACCCCCGGTCCTGCAGTACGGCGAGCGACGGGGTAAGCGAGTGCAGCTCCGGCATGCCGTTTGCCCGCGGCCCCTGGAATCGCACCACCACCACCACGTCCTTGTCGAGTTCGCCGGCCTTGAAGGCCGCGACTACATCCTGCTGGTTCTCGAACACGCGGCACGGCGCTTCGACTGTCCAGCGGTCGCGCGCGACCGCGGAGGACTTGAAGCAGGCGCGTCCGAGATTGCCGGTGACAAGCTTCATTCCGCCATCGGGCTGGAAAGCTTCGGAGACGGGTCGCAACATGGTGTCATCGCGGGTTGCGCCAATCGGCGACCAGCCAAGATCGTCGCCTTCCAGCACCGGCTCGGCAGTGTAGGCATCCATCCCGCCTTCGCTGACCGTGAGGATATCGCGGTGTGCAAGCCCGGCGTCGAGCAATTCGCGGATCACATAGGCCATGCCGCCCGCCGCGTGGAATTGGTTCACGTCGCCCGATCCGTTGGGATAGACCCGCGCCATCAACGGTACGACGCTCGAAAGTTCGGCCATGTCGGTCCAGTCGATCACGATGCCGGCTGCGCGTGCCATGGCCGGAATGTGGATCGCATGGTTGGTCGAGCCGCCGGTCGCGAGCAAGCCGATCACCGCGTTGATGATCGCTTTTTCGTCCACGACCTGCGCCAGCGTCCGTTCGATGGTGCCTGAAAGCTCGGCGATCCTATGCACCGCGGCCCGGTCGAGCGCCTGGCGCAGCTTTGTGCCCGGCGTCACGAAGGCCGCACTGGGGATGTGGAGCCCCATCATCTCCATCATCATCTGGTTGGAATTGGCGGTTCCGTAGAAGGTGCAGGTGCCGGGCGAATGGTAGCTGCCCAATTCGCTTTCGAGCAATTCGTCGCGGCCGATCTCGCCCGCTGCGTATTTCTGACGGGTCTCCTGCTTCTGCTTGTTCGAAATTCCGCTGGGCATCGGGCCGGAGGGCACAAAGACCGTTGGCAAATGGCCAAAACGCAGCGCGCCCATAAGCAAGCCAGGCACAATCTTGTCGCAGATGCCAAGGCAGGCGACGCCGTCATACATCTGGTGGGAAAGCGCAACTCCGGTCGAAAGGGCAATCACGTCGCGGCTGAAAAGGGAGAGTTCCATCCCGTCCTCGCCCTGGGTAACCCCGTCGCACATGGCTGGCGTACCGCCGGCGACCTGCGCGGTGGCGCCGACTTCGCGGGCATATATCTTCATCCGGTCGGGGTAGCGGCCATAGGGCTGATGCGCCGACAGCATGTCGTTATAGGCAGTCACGATCCCGATATTGGGGCCGCGCCGGTTCTTCATTGCGTCCTGATCGTCCAGCGCCCCGGCAAAGGCATGGGCGAGGTTGGAGCATGCGATGTCCTTATGTTCCGGCTTGCGGTCGCCCTCGCGCTTCATGAGGTCGAGATAGGCGGCACGGCTGCTGCGCGATCTCTCGATCACGCGCTCTGTCACCCGATGAATCGTGTCGTTGAGTTCACTCATGCCAGCTCACTCCATCGCGTTCGGTCAGGGCAATTGCGGCGCTCGGCCCCCATGTGCCCGACCCGTAAGTCTTGGGCGTGATCCCTGAATTCTCCCACACGGCGCGGATCGCATCGACCCATTGCCACTGCGCCTCCACTTCGTCGCGGCGCACGAACAGGGTCTGATCACCTCCGATCAGGTCAAGCAGCAGGCGTTCGTAAGCGATGCGGCGGTGCTGGCCGACAAAGGCATCGGGCATGGTTATCTCCAGCGGAACCTCGCGCAGTTTCACGCCGTCGACGCCAAGGCCGGGTACCTTGGCCATGAAGGACAAGGTTATGTTCTCCTCGGGCTGGATGCCAATCAACAGCTTGTTGGGCTGCATCCCGGCTCCCATGCTTTCGAAGATCGAGTGCGGCACGCAGCGGAACTGAACCAGAATCTCGGTCACGCGTTCGGGCAGGCGCTTGCCGGTGCGAAGATAGAAGGGCACGCCTTTCCAGCGCCAATTGTCGACATGCGCCTTGATGGCGACAAAGGTCTCGGTGGTGGAGTCCTTTCCCAGTTCATCGTCATAGCCGGGCACCGCTTCGCCGTTGATCGCACCGGCACGGTATTGTCCGGTGACCGTCTCGCTCGCGTCGACTTTGCGCAAGGCACGAAGCACTTTCACCTTCTCGTCACGGACCGCGGTGGCATCGAAGCTTGTCGGTGGTTCCATCGCCACCAATGCGAGCAGTTGCAGCATATGGTTCTGCACCATGTCGCGCAGCGCACCGCTGTCATCGTAGTAGGCCACCCGCGATTCCAGCCCAACCGTCTCAGCGACCGTGATCTGTACGTGTTCGATGTAGTTCGAGTTCCAGATCGGCTCGAACAGGATATTGGCGAAACGCAGCGCGAGCAGATTTTGCACCGTCTCTTTGCCAAGATAGTGATCTATCCTGAATATACGGTCTTCGCTGAACGCCTGGGCTACCGCGTCATTGATCGCGCAGCTGCTTTCGAGGTCCGTTCCAAGCGGTTTTTCAAGGCCGATCCGGACATGGTCGCCCGTCAATCCGGCGTGTTGCAATCCGGCGATGGTTGGACCGAACAGGCTCGGTGCGGTCGACAGGAAGATCGCAAGCCCGCCCTCACCATCGTCGCTCGCCGAAGGGCCGACCTTTTCCGCGAGCGCATCGAAGCCTTCGAGCGTGCTGGCGTCGAGGGCTTGATAACTCAGCTTGTTCAGAAAATGCGCCATCCCGCCGCGCCGCTGATCGGGCAGGAACGTCTCCAGCGCTTCGCGGGCCATCTGGCGAAAGTCCTGGTCGGACATCTCGCTGCGCGCGGTGCCGATGATCCGCAATTCCTCCGGCAAAAGACCCTCTGCATCGAGTGCGCACAGCGATGGTAACAGCATGCGGCGTGACAGGTCTCCGGTCGCGCCGAACAACAACAGCCGGTCAGCGGAGATTACAGGTACGGCCATTCAATGCGTCTCCCGTTCGCGCAACTCTGGAACAGTATCACTCACGTCCTAGCGCGGCGCGCAATTCTGGGCCATAGGTCGCATAGCTATTCAAATGCGTTCCGTTGGAGGGATCAGATCGTGGACGCGCCTCGCAGACCGGGACGAGTAACAAGCTTTGAAGTCGCCGAACGCGCTGGCGTGAGCCAGCCTACAGTTTCACGTGCGCTTTCTGGTTCATCGATGATCAGCGAAGCGACGCGCGAAAAGGTGCTTATTGCGGCCAAGGAGTTGGGGTACTTCGTCGATGAGCGCGCCGCGCGGCTGCGGCGGGGGCATACGGGTACGCTGGCTACGGTGGTGATCTGCAAGCCTGGCGGCGGCGCACGCGACGTCAATCCATTCTCCTATGCACTGCTGGGCGGCATCTGCGCCGCGGCGGCCGAACGCGGTCTCGAAGTCCTGGTGTCGTTGCAGGCCGAAGAAGACAAGCTGTTCGGTCATTTCGTCGAGCGCGGACAGGCCGAAGGACTGATCGTCATCGGCACAACTGCCAACCGCGCCGCATGGGACTATTTCCGCAAGATCGGTGAGACGACCGAGCCGGTCGCCTATTGGGGCTCGCCGCTGGGCGATCTCGACTGGGTCTCGTCCGACAACATGGCCGGAGCTCGTCTCGCGGCGGAACACCTGGTCGAGCGCGGCTGCAAGCGATTGGTTTGTGTTGGCTCGCGCACCAGCGTCCAGCGTCAGTTTGCAGAACGCGTGGATGCGTTTCTCGAACGGGCGAATGAGCTGGGTGTCGAAGCCCGGCTGGCCGAAATCGAGCCTGGCGGTGCGCGGCGCGAACAGGGACGAATGGCGACCGAAGCAATTGTCGCTGAGGGACAGCCTTTCGACGGGATATTCGCGGTCTGCGATGCGCTTGCTTTCGGCGTCATGGAGGCGCTGCAGTCGACCAATCTGGCGATTCCTGACGATGTCCGACTGGTCGGCTTTGACGGAATTCCCGCCAGCGAACTGACCACACCGCCGCTTTCCACGATCGAACCCGACCTCGATCAGGCCGGACGCTTGTTGGTCGAAGCGGTAACAGGCGAAGGCCCTCACCCGAGCATCAGGCGGGTTCCGGTCAAACTGTTGGCGCGTGGGAGTGCATGAGCCAAGAATGGAGTTTGTACATGAAGGCAAGCATGGCGCGGCTTAGCTTGTTCCTGCTTGGGCTGGTATTGCCGTCCTCGCTCTTCGCGGCCCAGGTAACTGAATCTGCGCCCAGTTCCATCCCTGACTTTGACGATATGGAATACGGTGAGCTCATTCGAGAGTTCCAAAAGGAGCGCGGACGCTGGGCGAGGGAATCGTGCGAATTCGGTGTGCCGATCTTGACTGCCATGTCGCGCAAGAATCCGGACAATGATCCGGTCGAGAATCTCCGCCTCCTAGCCCAGGTTCTTTGTGCTAACGAACGAAACGACTATGCCGAGGCGGCGCAGGTTCTGAAGACTCTCGAGACCAATTTCCCCGACCAGCACTACAATGATCTCGGTTTCCTTCTCGCCGTCCGTACGGAATCTGCTGAGGATGCACTGGCGCGGCTGAGAAGCCTCGATTTCGATCAGGCGAAAGATCTTTCGGAAGACACGCTTTGGTCGGTAAGTCGCATGCTGACCAGAGCGGGCAGGAATACCGAACTCAACGATGTGGCTCTGGATTGGTCTCAGAATGGCATTTTCGGCGCTCTATCGCGCGATCAGCAGTCCGGGATGGCCTTTCGCGCGCTTGATGCTGCGGTTCGACAGGAGCGGATCGAAGCGGTCGACGGTCTGCTGACCTATGTCACCAACCCACAGAGCTATGTGACGCTTCTGACCGACCGCAAGTACGAGACGATCTGGCCGAAGATAGAGGCTCGGGCTGGACCGAACATGTCCTTGGTCGGGCAAGAAGACGTAATGCTGAAGCTCGCCAGACTCGAAAACAATGAACTCGACCGAGACCGGTTTTCGGCCGCAGCGCGCGCACTGCATTTCAATGGTCAGTTTGAAGATGCGATCGAGTTGGCGGATCAATGGCGGAGCCGAGAAGAAGGCGGCAGCGCAATCGAGGAAGGCGATGCCTGGGCGCTCAACATTCAGGCCTACGCCTACGATTCACTGGGCCAAACTGAAAAGGCCGATGCGATATTCGACAGGTTGGCTGAAGTTGATGCAAGCAAGCATTCCTGGGCCGTGAACTTCGTAATTAACCGGGCTGCGCGGCTGGTCGGACAAGGGCGCTGGACAGAAGGGCTTGAAGCTGCCGAACTCGCGCGCAGTGTTCCGGGCTCGACCTATGCCGAGTTGATTGTCGCTCGAGACTTTACCTGCGCGCTCAAGAAGTTGGGTCGAATTGAAGAGTCAGAGAAGGAGCTTCCGTTCTTGCGCGAGAATGCAGAAGATGGATTGGCGATGAGTGTTCAGGGGCTTATGTGCCACGACCTGAACTCCGAAGCCGCGCAAATTTTGTCCGATGCACTCGCCAATCCAATCACGCGCGATAGGGCGATAGCGGCATTCGAAGTGGATGAACTGGACCTCTTCTATACGCAGTCGATCCTGCCCGATGCTCGAGACCTTCTTGCAGACTTCCCGGATCTGGCCCAGCAACTGGCCACGTACGTTCGGCCTATGCCAGAGGAGTACGTTCCCACTGCTTCGCTCAAACGTGTAACGCTCGACCTACCCAGTTGGGAGTGACGCGATTACCCCGAATAGATCGTGCGCGTCGGCCTCTTCAACATCGACCGAGACGATCTCGCCCGCAGCCAAGTCTGCTGGCACATTGCGCAGATAGACCGCACCGTCGATCTCGGGCGCGTCGGCTTGCGACCGGCCGGTTGCTCCGATGTCGCCATCCTCATCGGGTTCGCCGACCTCGTCGATTATGACCGAGATCTGTTTGCCGACCTTGGCTCCGAGCTTGGCGGCTGAAATTCGCGCGGTGGCTTCCATCAACCGCTGGTAGCGCTCCTCCTTGAGTTCTTCGGGCACCGGTTCGGGCAGCGCATTGGCAGCAGCACCTTCCACCGGTTCGAAACGGAACCCGCCGACACGGTCGAGTTGCGCTTCTTCCAGCCAGTCGAGCAGATATTGAAAGTCCCGTTCGGTCTCACCCGGGAAACCGACCACGAAGCTCGACCGGACTGCGATATCTGGGCAGACTTCGCGCCAGCTTTTGAGCCGGTCCAGCACCTTGGCCTCGTTTGCCGGGCGCCTCATCAGCTTCAGCACGTTGGGCGAGGCGTGCTGGAACGGGATGTCGAGATAAGGCGTTAGCAACCCATCGGCCATCAGCGGTATGACTTTGTCGACATGCGGATAGGGGTAGACGTAGTGCAGCCGGATCCACGGTGGCATGTCATCGACAGTGCGCAATTGTCCGAGTTCTCGCGCAAGATCGGTCATATGCGCGCGGACGGGTGAGCCCTTCCACTCGCGCTCCTCGTGCCGCGTATCTACACCATAGGCCGAGGTGTCCTGGCTGATCACCAACAGTTCTCTGGTGCCCGCAGCGACCAGCTTTTCCGCCTCGCGCAGGACTGCATCGATCCGGCGGCTGGTCAACTTTCCCCGCAACTGCGGAATGATGCAGAATGCGCAGGAATGATTGCAGCCCTCGGAGATCTTCAAATAACTGTAATGGCGCGGGGTCAGCTTGATGTCCGGCTGTGGAATCAGGTCAACGAACGGTCCTTGTGAAGGTGGCGCGTGCTCGTGCACCGCCTCGACCACAGCTTCATACTGATGAGCCCCGGTGACCGCGAGAACCTGGGGATGCGCGGCGCGGATTGCGTCCGCTTCTTCGCCCATGCAGCCGGTGACGATCACGCGGCCATTCTCGGAGATCGCTTCTCCGATTGCGGCAAGGCTTTCCTCCTTGGCGCTGTCGAGGAACCCGCAGGTGTTGACGAGAACGACGTCGGCCCCCTCGTAATCGGGCGACATGGCATAGCCATCTGCACGAAGTCGGGTGAGGATGCGTTCGGAATCGACCAGCGCCTTGGGGCAGCCGAGGCTGACCATGCCGACACGCTTCTGATCGGGAAGAGTGGTGGTTTGGGTGTTCATGATTGGCCGCGCCTCTACACCGGTTCCGGCAATTGCGCTACTGAGAGATCGGTCGTTGTGGGAGGGGATTGAAAATGAGCGATTTTGCACTTTGGCCGGTACTGGCAGGCGCGGCGGCGTTCTTCGCGGTCGGGTCGATTTGGTACGGAGTGCTGTTCAGCAAAGCGTGGCAGAAAGCGGCAGGAATGTCGGAAGAAGACGTGCAAGGCGCCAACATGCCATTGATCTTCGGGCTGACATTCGTGGCCGAATTCGTGATTGCGATGGTGCTTTGGCACCTGCTTCAACGAACAGGTGCCGCGCCTCACGTGGTCATGATGATGGCAGTCGGCCTTGCTGCAGGCGTCATGGTTCCGGCGATCGGGATCAACTATCTCTATTTGCGGAAGTCTCTCACTCACTTCCTTATCGACGCCGGGCACTTTATCGTCGGCATGGCGGCGATGGGGGGAGTGTTTCTACTCTTCCTCTAGCTCTTCGGATTTGCCGTTCCCATTGGAGTGATCATCGCCGCGTGTATTGCCGTTGTCGGTCGGCACGATCTCGACGATCACGTCTCCCGGCTGGAGGCTTTGGCATTCCTCCTCCCAGAAGCCGATTGCGCGGCCGTTGCGATAGATGCGCAGGCCACGACCGCCGGTCTTGAGCTCGGTTATGGCGCAGCCGCATTCGTCTTCCTCGACGACCCGCTCGACCAGTTGCACCCGACCTGTCACCGAAGCGAGATCGGCGAGATAGTCGGCGATGTGTGCGCCTTGGGCTGAGCCGGCCAGCAGCAGTCCGGTGAAGCGCACTGGGTTTATGACATTGTTCGCACCAGCCTGCCGCGCGAGCAGCTCGTTATCGTCAGCACGCACGACCACGCTGATTGGCACCTTGGGCGCGAGGTGGCGTACCGTCAGTACGATAAGGATCGAGGTGTCGTCACGCCCTGCGGAAACCAGCACGCTGTCGGCCTCATGGATGCGCACCGCTTTCAACGTCTCGTCGCGCGTCGCATCGGCGGCCATCACATTGACGCCGAGCCTTTCGGCTTCGTGTAGTCGTTCTTCGCTCGGATCGACGACCACGATGTTGCTTGCATCGCTGCCGCGTTCGATCAGCTCTTCGACGCTCTGCGACCCCGAGACGCCGTAGCCGAGCACCACGACATGGCCGCTCAATTGTTCCTGGATCTTGGCCATGCGCCACTTCTCCCAGCTGCGCTTGATAATGAAATTGTAGGCGGTGCCTACGAAAATGAACAACACCAGAAACCGGATAGGTGTCACGATCACCGCTTCGATCAGGCGTGCGCGGTCGCTGATCGGCGCAATGTCACCGAATCCAGTGGTGGTGATCGAGATCATCGTGAAATAGACGATGTCGACGAAGCTGACTTCGCCATCGAAATTATCGACCAGTCCCTCGCGGTCGAACCAATGGATCATGACCACGACCATGATCAGGAACAGCGCCGCGCCGATCCGAAGGCTGAGGTCGCCCCATAGCGGCAATCTCACTGCGCGGCGCAGCGGCTTGAACCGGCTCTTGCGCTTGAGCCGCTTGCCGGGCTGTTGTTTCTGGAGTGTCTGTCCTGCCATCCGCCAGTGTCTTTAGAGGCTTAGGTGTCGAAACGTCCAGCCAGCGTGTCGATAGACGAGTAATGCGTTAAATCGAGCTGCAGCGGCGTTACCGCAACATAGCCGTCGTCTATCGCCTCAAGATCGGTTCCGTGATCGAGCGTATGCTCGATTGCGTGCAGGCCGAACCAGAAGTAGCGGTGGCCGCGCGGGTCGCGTCCCTCGACGATGGAGCCGCGCGAGTAGTCGTGAAAACCCTGACGGACGACGCGAATGCCTTTGACCGCGTCGGAAGCGCGAGGTGGGAAGTTGACATTCACCAGTGTCCGCTCGGCAAACGGTGCGGTGAGCAGAGGCTCTATCACTTTCGGACCCCAAGCTCGTGCGGCCGAGAACAGATCCTTGGGCGCGTCCTCAGCGCGAGAATAGACTTGGCTAAGCGCGATCGAACGGATGCCTGCCAGTGCCCCTTCGATCGCCGCTGAGACGGTGCCTGAATAGGTGATATCGTCACCGAGATTGGCGCCGCGATTTACGCCGGAGAGGATCAAGTCGGGTTCGCCGTCCATCACTTCGCGCAAGGCCATCATGACGCTGTCGGTCGGGGTTCCAGTGACCGCAAAGCGACGCTCGGCGAACTTCTGCAGCCGTACCGGGCGATTGAGCGTCAACGAATGGCCCGCGCCCGACTGCTCTTCGGACGGTGCACAGACCCAGATGTCGTCGGAGAATTGCCGCGCGATCTCTTCAAGCACTTCGAAGCCGGGAGCGTGATAGCCATCGTCGTTGGTGAGCAGAATACGCATCAGTTTGCAGGCTCGAGCTTGGTGACACCACCCATGTAGGGATGCAGCACTTCCGGGATCAGGACCGAGCCGTCAGCCTGCTGGTAGTTCTCGACAATCGCCACCAATGTGCGACCGACCGCGAGGCCGGAGCCATTGAGAAGGTGGAAGAATTCGGTCTTCTTCTCTCCTTCCGGACGATAGCGTGCATTCATCCTGCGTGGCTGGAAAGTGCCACCATCCGAGCAGGAACTGATCTCGCGATAGGCCCCCTGGCCGGGAAGCCAAACCTCAAGGTCGTAGGTCTTCATCATGTTGCCCATATCGCCCGCGCACAGTGCCATGACGCGGTAATGCAGGCCGAGCGATTGCAACAGACCTTCGGCAATCGCGGTGATACGCTCATGCTCTTCGCGCGCCTGTTCGGGCAGGGCGGCGCTTATCAGTTCGACCTTCTCGAACTGGTGTTGTCGGATGAATCCCCGTGTGTCGCGGCCCGCCGCCCCTGCTTCCGACCGGAAGCACGGTGTCAGCGCGGTGATGCGCATCGGAAAATCACCTTCGGCGAAGATTTGCTCACGGAACGAGTTTCCGAGCGTCATCTCCGAGGTCGAGATCAGCAAGCGTCCGTCGGTGGTCGTAAAGAGGTCTTCCGCGAACTTCGGCAATTGCCCCGTACCATAGCCCGCCTCTTCATTGATCAGCAGTGGAGGATTGCATTCGGTGTAACCGTGTTTCTGCGTGTTGGTGTCGAGCATGAATTGCCCCAGCGCGCGGTGCAGCCGCGCGATATCGCCGCGCAGGAACGTGAAACGCGCACCGGAAATCTTTGTGCCTGTCTCGAAGTCCATGCCCAACGCCGGGGCAATGTCGGCGTGCTCTTTCGGCTCGAAATCGAAGTTCGGCTTCTGGCCCCATTCTCGCAGGAATACGTTGTCTTCCTCGCTCTCGCCGTCGGGAACCGAAGGATCGAGCAGGTTGGGAAGGGCAAGCATCGTCGCTTCCAGCTGATCGGCAACTGTACGGTGACGCTCCTCGATCTCCGGCATCGATCTCTTTAGCTCAGCAACTTCCGCTTTCAGGGCCTCAGCCTTTTCGGTGTCGCCCTGACCCATCGCCTGACCGATTGCCTTCGAGGCTTCGTTGCGGCGCGACTGCGCTTCTTGCAGCTGCGTGGTCAGTTTGCGGCGCTCTTCGTCGAGTGCAAGGATGGCCTTGGCGACCGGTTCCGCGCCGCGCCGCGCGAGCACTGCGTCGAAACCGTCCGGGTCGTCTCTAATCATTCGGATATCGTGCATGGGCAGCGCTTAGAGCCTGCCGCATCGATTTGAAAGACTTGTTGGGGCGGGGCCGGCGCGAGGGTTTGGAGAGGAGCGCCGACCCCTAGGAGAGCCGCCTAGAAGTTGACTTCGGCCGTCACGAAGAACCGCCGCGGGTCGCCATAGAACCCGGTCAATGTCCCTTCGAGACCGAGCGTCGGGACGAAAGGTGTGCCCGGAGGCGTGCCGCCTGCGACGAAATTGTACCCGGCGACGATGTATTCCTTGTCGAACAGGTTCTTCACATGGCCGCCGATCGAAAACAGGCCGCTATCGCTGGTGTAGACGATGCTGGCGTCGACCAGCACGAAGCCGTCCTGATCGAGGAACGGATTGGGCGTTTCAAACTGACTTGCATCCCCCCGCAGCGAAGCGTTGCCGATGAAGTCGATCATTCCGTCAGCAGCGGGTACGCCGAGGACGAAGCCCATATGTGCGGTGATGTCGGGAGTGTTCTGGAACACCCGCTGATCGGCTACATCGACGCCGAATGCATCGATGAAGGTGTTGAAGCTCGCATCGAGTACGCCCAGCGACCAGTTGACGTTGAACCGGCTTCCGTCGCCCCAGAAATCGCGTCCGACCAGCGCATTCCCCTCGAACTCGATGCCATTGACGTCGGCCGAAGCGGCGTTTGATGTAATGCCGATAAAACTGTCGTTCACTCCGTCGCCAGTGGTGTCGAGTCCGACCGAGCCGGGGATCTGTACATCGTCATACGAACCGAGGAAGGCAGCGAGACTGATATTGAGGCGATTGTCGAGCAACGAGGCCTTCCAGCCCAGTTCGAAGCTGTCGACCGTTTCCGGCGCAAAGCGGAGGAATTCGAACTGATCGTCGAAATCGACATCGCCATCACCGTCGAGATCGGGTGCAGCAGTGGTCTGCCCGCGCGGATCGAAGCCGCCGCCTTTGAACCCCTGCGAATAGGTGAAGTAGATGTTGTGATCGGGCGTCGGCTGCCAGCTGATCGAAGCACGTGGATTGAAATCCTCGAACGTCTCGCTGCCCTGGAAATCGCTGGTCACTGCGATCGGGATCGCCGGGCTGTTGGGAATGAACAGGTCCGAGAAGCCGCCGATAAATGTGGTCCGCAGAACCCGGCTGGTGCGCTCGTCATTGGTGTAGCGGCCGCCCAAAGAGATGCTGATCGTGTCGGTCACATCGAAAGTGAAGTCGCCGAATACAGACCACGTCTTGGTGCCCACATCGCCGAGCGTCTGGGCATTGAGGCCGGGAAGGCTGATCAGGTCGCCAGTGGTGAACAGTGCGACGTCGAATGCCGTAAAGGCGTTGGCATCGAGATAATAGAATCCGAGCACGCCGGAGAGCCGGTCTCCTTCGTAGAGCAGCTGCAGCTCCTGGCTGAACTGGTCATTCTCGTAGATCGCCGGAACGTCCAAGTCGGCAGCGGGCAGGCTGTCGAAATCGATTGGAGTGGTCGACTTGTCCTCGCGATATCCGGTGATCGATTTCAGGGTAAGCGTGTCGGTAAGTTCGATCGCGATGTTAAGTGCGCCGCCATAGGCTTCGACTTCCTGATCGACCACATTCAGCCCCGCGCGTGTGTCGAAAACGCTGTCGAGCACCGGAGCGCCGGAGAACAGGCCGGGAATCAAGCGACTGCCCTGTCGTGCTTCGCTTTCGTCGATCACATAGTCGCCCGATAGACGGACAAAGACCGGCCCGCTGTCGAACTCGATGGTACCGCGCGCAGCCCAGACGTCCTTGTTGTAGTTCTCGGTCCCGAGATTGAGGTTGTCGCCGAAACCACCGCGTGACAGGCGCGCGCCGCTGGCGCCAATCTTGAGGCTGTCGCTGACCGGCACCGATCCGGTGATGATCAGGTCGGCCTGATCAAAAGAGCCATAGGTGCCGCGAATGCTGAAGCTTGGGTCATCGGGCAGGCGCGCGGTCACATATTTGATTGCGCCGCCAATCGTGTTGCGACCGTAGAGTGTGCCCTGTGGTCCGCGCAGAACTTCAATTCGTTCGACGTCGTAGATGTCGAGCACCGCTGCCTGCGGGCGGTTGAGATACACATCGTCGACATACAGGCCGACGCCTGCTTCGAAACCGGCCACCGGATCCTGTTGACCCACGCCGCGAATGAAGGCGGTGAGAGTGGTGTTTGTCCCACGGCTGACTTCAAGCGTGATGTTGGGAACCTGCTGCGCGACTTCGGTGAGCGACTGTACCCCCTGTTGCTCGAGCGTATCACCTGAGATTGCCGACACCGAGAGCGGCACATCGATCAGCCGCTCGTCGCGTCGCCGTGCCGTAACGATGATGCCGGGCCCTTCGTTCTCTGCAGCAGTCTCATCCGACGCAGCAGATTCCAGATCTTGAGCCATTGCCGGAACCGAAAGCGTTGCAATTCCGGCGCAACTGGCGAGCAGCAGCGCGCGGCTGCAGAACAATTTCGTCATGGTGTGTTCCTCTCCAAACCCTCGTGTCCTGCCTCAATATTGAAAGTTGAACCAACTTTCAAGTTGGGACTTGTGCGCGACCCTTTCGCACCGTAGTCAGGCGACAGAGGAGTAGGGGATGGATCAACCGGTTGGCAGCCCGACAAAGGTCGCAGACAGCAAGACGCCGCGCACCGAACGCGGGCGCAAAACGCTTCGCAAACTGCTCGACGCGTCAGCGATCGAATTCGGTGAGAAGGGCTTTCACGAAGCGTCTGTCAGCTCGATCACCCGCCGCGCAGGCGTCGCACTTGGCAGTTTCTACACCTACTTCGACAGCAAGGACGCGTTATTTCGCGCGCTGGTCACCGATATGAGCGACGCGGTGAAGTCGTCTGCCCGCTCAGCGCTCAGACCGGAGATGAGCGCGCTTCAGGTCGAGGAGGCAGCGCTTGGTGCTTTCTTGCACTTTGCTCGGGAGCATCGCGAAGTCTATCGCATCATCGACGAAGCAGAATTTGTCGATCCATCGAGCTATCGCCGACACTATGAAACGATCGCGGAACTCATCACCGAGCGGCTCGAGGCCGGAACTGCCGCCGGCGAATTTCGGGAAGGCCTGGGTGAGATTGAAGCCTGGGCCCTGATGGGCATGAACGTCTTCGCCGGCTTGAGATTTGCGGTCTGGTCCAGTGAGGGTTCCCCGCATTCCCCGGAAGACGTTGCAGCCGCAGTGAACACATTGCTGGCGATTGGGATTGCGCGCCAGAATTGATTGGCTCTGCTAGGTCTGCGGGAGGTCGAGCAAGACCCTTGCCGCAAGAGCGGAAACCTGACCGGCTCTGGCGGGATCGTTGGGCGGGATCGGCGCATCTGCCGGCCACAGTTCCAGCATCTCATCCAGCGTCGCCCGGATCTGATCGGCTTTCGCAAGGTCGGCGTCATCGGCAACTTCTCGAGCAACCTTCACGAAACCCCAGGCGTCTTGATACTCGCCCGGATCGGTCACCGTCTGGTCCGGGACAGCGATCGTGTATTCCTCGACCGTCACTTCCATCAGATACCGGATGAGCTCGGCGGGGTCTCCACCGGCGGCTGTTCGAACTGCCGCAAGATTGGCTTCTGCCGCCTGCAACTGAGGCTCGATCTCTTCAGCAGATCGACCTGCTTCCAAAGCCGCGGCGACCATTTCGAAGGGTGCGGCGTCGAAGCCCAATTGCTCGAGACCCGCTCGCTCCGAAGCGTGGGTTTCGGATACCGGGTGAAGCATATGCGGCGCCGCCGCTTCGGCATCCCCGGCCCGATACAGCGCAATCCCAGCCGCTACGTGACCCGACATGAAGGCTACCCGCTTTGGCGCAGGCAGGGAGCCAATAACAGTACTGCTCTCACCGCCTTCACCTTCTCCGCCTTCTCCTTCGCCTGCCTCGCCGGTCTGAGATGTCTGCGCGCTTTCGCCGCCTTCGCCAGTCTCTCCGCCTTCGCCTGCGCAGCCAGCAAGTCCGGCGCCGACCAGTGCCGTTGCGAGCCCGAGCCCAGTCCAGGTCTTTAACGCGACTTTCATTGCGATCCCTCCAACGATACGATGTGCGGGTCGAACAGTAGACTCAGGGGGCAAAGGTGCAACTCAATAGGGGAGGGCGGCGATATGATCCTGAAGATCTCCGCTCTTGACGATGCGAAAGCGATATCCGCACTGCAACGTCGGATCGACGCTCTCGACTGGCGCGACGGGCGTGCCACTGCCGGCAAGGTTGCAGGCAAAGTCAAACACAACCAACAGGCGGTGATGACAGGCTCCGTCGCGAGCGAGATCCAGGAGCAATTGCTGCAGGTGATCGGCTCAAATCCGGTGGTGAAAGCGGCCGCTCGCCCACGAAGATTTACGAGGTTGATGATCAGCAAGACCGCCGATGGGGGGCATTATGGTCCGCATGTCGACAATGCGATCATGGGATCGGAAAAGAGCAAGCTCAGAACCGACCTAGCCTTCACGCTGTTTCTGTCGCCTCCGGACGAATATGAAGGCGGAGAACTGGTCGTTCACACCGCCAGCATGGTTTCGGAAATCAAGGGGAAAGCTGGCGAGCTGGTCCTCTACCCGGCAACGAGCATCCACGAGGTCCGTCCGGTGACGGAGGGAGAGCGGATTGTGTGCGTCGGATGGATCGAGAGTCTGATTCCCGATCAGGCGCAGCGCGAAATGCTGTTCGACCTCGAGAATCTGCGCGCATCGTTGCGGCAGAAGCTCGACGCCAATTCGATCGAGTTGCTCACATTGGACAAGAATATCGCCAATTTGACGCGAATGTGGTCGAAGACTTGACGTGCTAAGCCTGCGCCCGGCGCTTCTGCTTGGCCTGGTGAGTGAAATAGATGATCAGCGACACACCGACAATGCTCGGACCAGCCCAGATCAGCGGATTGAATACCTCCTCCGGCACCCATCGGATCAGGCCGACCGACATGAATGCGGTGTAGGCCGATATTCCCATTCCTATCAGCGCCCTGAAGTGTTCGCCGACATAGGCGGTTCGTTCGACATCGGCACGCCAGATATGGACCTGCTGCAATCCCATTGCAACGATTCCGAGCAGGGCCACAGCCATCATGAGTGCCTGGCCGATGCCGAAGCCATAGATGCCGCACCAGATGGCGGAGAGGATCACGGCGAGAATCACGATTTGATATCGGGGGGAGCGGAGGGTTTCGCGATCTCTGCCATGTTTGACCACTGCGAGGCCGTAGTCGGCAAAACCGATCGTGAGCAGCCCGAGATAGAGCATCATCCATCCGAACAACCCTGCGAACAGATCGCGGTCGGTGACGGATGGTATGCGCTCCTCCGGTCCGTACAAGGACAACAGCGCCATCGCGATTGCGAGCGCGCCCGCAGCCATGAAACCATAGCACGCGATTCGGCCCCATTTGCGATGCGAGCTGGCGCCCTTGCGCGTCGCGATCGGCACCCAGAATGCCAGCAGACCTATGGTCCCGGAGATGACATGGGCGACAACAAGAGCTTCGAACAAGTGCATCGCGCCGAAACGTACAAATTATGAATGCCGGGCGAAAGGGGCACCTTCGGTTCAATTGCCCATAGCGTGCGTCGGCCAAACTGAAAAAGCCCAGCGCTCTTCGCTAGAGCGCCGGGCACTTTCGAAACTGGAGGTTTATGCAGCGTGGTCGAACCAAGCGCGACCCGATCTGCGGGTTACGCCTGTCCGACGCTACACCTCGATCACGACATCTGCAGGATGCCTGGGAATTCCGAAGGATCTGGGAACGGACCGGTTGCAGTGCCTTTCACGTCGAGCACGTGCAATTCCGGCTTCACGAAGGCCTTCTTCTCTGAAGACGAACGATCCTTGCTCTCAATAGTCATACGCATTTTCCCCAACACACGTCTCTCTCAACCGAAAGACGCTAATGTGCAATTAGTCAAGTTCCTTAGGTTGCAAAGGTGCAGGTTTTGCCTGTCACTCCCCACCAGCTACGCCCCGAACTTAGCCCTGTTTTAACCAGACACAGAGCTGATTGACAAGCCATAGAAAGTATCTCGTTCTTGCCACCTCGTTGCTGTACTCACCCGAAGATTGTCGGGCGAATTGTATCGATTTTTCAAACGCGTTCCGATCAAGTATGGAGCGCAAAGGTTCCGGCAAGTCGCCGAAAGCGAAGTCGTTGACCGGTGCCAGCGCCGGCATTCCGCCGATCAGATTGCCCATCGATTTGGTTTTTTGCCAGCAGATACTGTCCGGAATCCGGCCATCCATCGCCCTGCGATGGAGATAACGTCCCATGCTTCCACGACGCTTTTCGATCGATGGTGTCGAAAGGAACTGCTGGATCAACCGCCGATCGAGCAAAGGGTACCGGTACTCCATCCCATAGGTTGAAGCATAGAGTGCTGAAGCTTCGAGCCGCGCGGACTGCAAAGCCCTCGATGCGTCATCGACTCCGACCAACGAGTTCAGCGCGTAATCCGACCGCTCGCGACACATGGCCGCCTCGATTCGCTCTCTCAGACCCGAATCTTCGACGAAGTCGCGGCGCAAGCAACCAATTGCAATTTTGCGGTTGATCAAGGCCCGCAATCCCGCATCGGGATCGTCGGGCCCTCTCAAAATCCGCTTGGCAAATCGGATCGCACGGGCGGGCAAAGCGCCTTCAATTTCGCCGAATACTGCGCAGTATTCGCCGCGACTGTGCAGCTCATCGATCAGATGCCGGGCATAGCTGGTGACCACTTCGTCGCCACCGAACCCGGACATCATCGTCCTGATTCCGAGCATTTGGCTCTGTTCGAAGAAGTCCGGGTAGACAAGTGTTTGCCCATGTTCGGGTGGGTGGCCGTTCACGGTCAGTGCACGCCGAAAGGACTCATCGATGCCGAGCATTTCAGGACGCACGAGTTCGTGTGCGGGTGGCACACCCGACGTAGTCGAGAGTTCGTTGAGCTTTTCCGGCTCTTCTTCCGCCGAAATCATCGCAAACGTGTGAAAATCTTCGATGCGATGCGGGAGAAAATCCGGGAGGCTGGCAACAATGGATGCCGAGTCCAGCCCAGCCGAGCTTTCCGCCCCAATCAGAAACGCGCTGCGAGCGCGCACTCTGACGGCGCGATCAAATTGTTCGCGGTATTCGTCCACCCATTGAGAGCTCCGCGTAACCGCATGCGGAGCAGCCAGCCGGAATTCGAAATATCGCTTCGGCTCGGGCCGGGCTTGAGCCACAAACTCCAGAGCGTGAGCCGCAGGCAGCTTCTTCACATTCTCATAGGCAGCGATCTCGCCAGATATGACAAATGCGCTCGCAAACAGGGCAACCCACTCTTGATCGGGTTGCAGGCCTAGGCCTGGAACAGACCGAATGGCCGCAATCGAGGTTGCAACCACGATGTGCGTTTGCGTCACCAGATAGAATAGCGGTTTCGCTCCCATTGTGTCGCGGGCGCAATAGGCGGAGCGGGTTGCCGGATCGTAGATGATGAAGCTGAAATCACCCTCCAGATGACTGGCACAATCGGAACCCCAACGCTTGTGCGCGGCCAGGATGATCTGGGCGTCGGTCAGCTCCGCATAGTCGCGCAGGCTGAGCGTCGCGATCAAGTCGGCGCGATTGTCGAGTCGGGCCCAGCTTGCGATCACGCGACCCGTTTCCCGGCACTGTCCTGGCGCGTTCTCGAACCGCGATTCTTGGGTGTTGTGCCAGCAGGCCTGGACAATCAAACCACGATCGTCGTGCCATTGGCCTTTGGCATCGGGTTCCATGAATGGAGCCAGCGCAGCGAGCAGCTTTTCGCCGTCGACCAATCGGGATGGAGGTGCTGATGCCGTGCGTGAGAGAATTGCGGCAAACATCGCGGGATCAATCGGCCGGGACGACGAGCCCCTCCGCAATCAGCTTGGCAAGGAACTCGGCAACCAGACCTTCGTTCGCGTCCGAGTCGTCGAAATCGAATTCGGAAGCGAGCGAGTCACGCAGTTCGGCGAACGACAAGGGCTGCTCCAGCCTATCCCAAATCGGTCCTCCGGTGCCGGTGAGCGAGAAATACGAGCCTTTCTCGATATGCATCATGACGACTTCGCCGTTCATATCGGTCGATACTACGTCGCTGGCCCGGACATATCTGGCGTTGGGGTCAAGGGTGGTTTCAGTCATTCAGTAGATCTTCCGTCGTGTCTCGAAGCCTGATGGATTCGGTCTGGTTGCTTCATCGGGCCTCCTAGAGCGGCCAGTCGGCATGCACCAGTGCCGTGGCAAAGGGTGGTGCAGTCGAAGCTACACCAATTTGTGGATCCAGCAATTCACCGAAAAGCGACCATCCTCAAACGTATCCGATGGTAGCGAAACCGGCAGGACTTCGTGCGGGAACATCGATGGAAAGATCACAACCGTGTTGTCGTTCGGCTCCACGGTCATCGACGTCGACTGATCCAGCGAATAGAGCCTTAGCCCGCCTCCGGAAAACCGCCTTGGCGTTTTGCAATAGTAATAGACCGCACTGATGACGCGCCGTGAAGTGAGCGGGCCGCGATTGGTATCGTAATGGGTGGCGAAGAAATCGCCGTCGCCGCTGCGGACCGCCTCGAGCTCGAACTTTTGCTCTTCCGGAAACGCCACGCCGATCCGCTCGGCGATCTTGTCAGCGTCCCTCAGCACTCTCGCCTTGAAGATTCTCGCGAGTTCCTGTGGCAGACGACGAGCGGCGGATTGACGGACGGTCTCGTTCACTCGTCCACCGGAATTTTCGAGCCCGTCATCGTAGTGACCGATCAGGCTGGGTTCGTACTCGTCTTCGGAGGCCAACGCCTCTTCCAGCATTCGCGCATGGTCGTCCGCATCGAGGAAATTGGTATCCACGAGCACACTGGGAAGCTTTGACAGAATGTTCGTAGTCATCGCAGAAGACTCAAGGGAACGTAAGGCGTCTGGCGCGCGCTACCAGCCCGAAATTCCCGCAGCAAGGTTGAGTGTAGGTCGACGAATTGCAGGAACCACTCGTTCCACACAGCGATAATCCGATTGACACGCGAAACATTGCTAGGCAAATTTGTCCGGACAACTTTTGAGGCAGCGAGATGGCATCCGATCTTCCCCCACCCTACACGGCGTTGAAACGGCACCCGATGATGCCGCGAACGAGCCACGACGAGGCTGCGCGATTCAACTTCCTGACGCACTTCAACCGTTACCTTTCGGGCGCGATCGGGGCAGGAAACAGGCTGGCCTATGAGAAGGAAGCGCTGCCGGCCTTTCGTGCCGAACATGGTCGCGATCCCGAGCATCGCTACGAAATTCGCGATGCCATGAACAAGACCGACTGGCATCGCATGTGGTCAGCGCTCAAGCGCAACTCGATGGAAATGCGTCAGCACACAGGCCGGCAAACGGTGCTGCGGCAGCTTGACGAGCTCGACGCGATGGCCAAGCAATTCAACGAGCATTCAAGGCTGCTAGAGCTCGATCCGTCGGTCGAGCAGCCACATTATCAAACAGCGGTGGACATTCATTGCCAGCCGGGCGGCTATCACAGCGAGGAACGCCCCGGCGATGTAACGGTCGGTGCGAATTACGATGTTGGTCTGTTCGCGACCACCGGTGGCGCATTGGGTGGACTCAACGATGGCGGCGGCCAGGCAGTCGTCGAATGGGCCAAGACGGAACGCCCCGATTGGCAACCCCAACGCATCCTCGATATCGGCTGCACGATCGGTCACAACGCGGTTCCGATCGCTCAGGCCTATCCCGATGCGGAAGTGATCGCGATCGATACGGCGGCGGCATCGTTGCGTTACGGCGCGGCGCGTGCGGCCGCAATGGGCGTGAAGAACATCAAGTTCGTGCAGGCATCGGGCGAAGATCTCTCACGCTGGGCCGACGGCTCGTTCGATTGGGTGCAGACGACGATGTTCCTGCACGAACTCTCTGCTCAAGCTATGCCGAGAATTCTCGCTGAGGCGCACCGTGTGTTGAAACCCGACGGGCTGATCCTTCACATTGAACAGCCGCAATACTCGGATGAAATGCCGCTGTTCGAACAGTTCATGCGCGACTGGGATGCGTTCAACAACAACGAGCCGTTCTGGTCGGCCATGCACGGTCAGGATCTCAAGCAGGTGATGGCCGATGCCGGTTTCCCGCGCGAAAGCCAGTTCGTTGCCGGAGTTCGCGCTGTGGTCGATCCTGAGATTTTCCCACCATCGCCCGATGACGGTGAAGAGGATTTCGGTCGCGCTGCGATCTGGAACGCCTATGGCGCTTGGAAGCCGGCCGAACAGGCGGAAGCAGCATGAACGACGATTTCGATTGGGTCGCGCTGTCGGGACGGCGCGCCAAAGGCAAACGTCCTGAATACTTCGAAGACCCTGCACTCGACCGGCTCTATTCGACGGTCTTCGCCTTGGCCGCGGAGGTCTCGGCGCTGCGCGAACGGCAGGATACGATCGAGCGGTTGCTCGAGGCCAATGGCGTGCTCAAGCGTGAAGATATCGAAGGCTACACGCCAGACCGCGCTGCTGGTGAAGAGCGCGGCCTTGCCACGCGCGCCTATGTCGCACGGATCATGCGTGGGTTTCAGCAGCATGTCGAAGCGATGGAGGCCGATGATCCACCGATCATGGACGTGGTGGAGCGGCTCTCGCGCGATTGACGAAGTTGCAATTGACGAGGCGCGGTCGGGATCACGCGTTTCTGGGGAGGGATCATGGAATTCTTGATTGTGAACGAGCTCAGCATTCTGCGCTGGGTTCACATTCTGGCGATGGTTTACTGGCTGGGCGGTGAGTGGGGTGTGTTCCAGACCAGCTATCACGTCACCAATCCGGCGCTTTCGCTCGACGAGCGCAAGCGGCACATGGAAACCGCCTACCGGATCGATATTCTCGCGCGGACCGGGATCGTCCTGCTGCTCCCGCTCGGCCTCCATATGGGCAAGATCTACGGGTTTGTGCCGCTGCTCGAAGGGATGGGCGTGTGGTGGATGTGGCTGTTCTTCGCTGTCTGGTTGGCGATGACCTGGACCGCTTTCGTCAAACGCGAGACGGACATCGGGATCAAAGTCACCCGCGCGGAGGAATTGCTGCGTTACCCGCTAATCGCCGCTCTCTTCATTGTCTCGTTCATGGCTTTCAACGGCAGTGGGCCGATCACTTCGGGCGAGGGAAGCGATTGGTATCCGGCCAAGATGGCGCTCTACGCCTTCGCGCTATGCATCGGCCTCTTCCTGCGGCTCGTTATGCGGCGCTGGACCGAGCGGTTCCGCATCCTCGCGATGGGGCCGAATGCCGAACAGGAAGCGGCGCTTGAACGCGAAATCCGCATGGCTCGCATCTCTGCCTACATCTATTGGATCACCATCGCCTCGGTCTGTTTCCTGGGCGCGGTGAAGCCGTTCTGATGGCGGGGGGCATCGACCGCCGCGCGCTGTTGGGTGCCGGAGCCGGGGCGGCCGCTGCGGCAAGCCTCGACTGGACGATGTTTGCTTCGCCTGTCTCCGCGGCGACGGGCAAACCGGGCGATCCGGTGCAGATGCGCTCCGACGGCTCCTACGCGACCGTCCCGCTCAAGAAGGACACGATCTCGCTCGCGGTCGCGCAAACTCGGGTCGTGCCGGTCGAACTCGGAAACATCGCCCAGTCCCGTCGTGCCAATGTCCAGCATATGTGCGACGTGATCGACATTGCGAACGGGTTTTCCGGATCGAAGGATCTGGTGGCATTCCACGAGTTTCCGATCACCGGCTACCGCCACGTCTGGGATCTCGACGATGCGCGCAGAATCGCGATCGAACTCCCGGGCGAAGAAAGCGAGATGCTGGCGGCCAAGGCGCGCGAATACGGATGCTATATCAGCTTCGGTTCCTACGTTCGCGACCCCGACTGGCCGACCCGGTTGCTGTCGATCACAACCATCCTGGACGACAAGGGCGAGATCATCGCCAAGGATTGGAAGGCGCGCAATCTCAAAGGCTTCTTCCCCGGCGGGCGCGAGCTCTTCACCACCACGATCTACGACGTACTGGACGAGTATGTTGAGCGCTATGGCTGGGACGCGGTCATCCCGGTGATCCAGACGCCGATCGGCAATCTCTACACCAGTTCATCGCAATTGGAGCCCGAGCTGTTCCGCGCTGCGGCCATGAAGGGTGCGGAGATCATGCTGCGCACCGCGACCGGAAACTACAACGAGACCGACATCCGTGCCGTATCGATGTACAATCGCGTTTATTCGACGATCGCCAACAACTCGGCCTCGCCGGAGAACCAATACTATCTGGCCGATTCCAACCCTGGATATGCGGGCATCGTCGGGCCGGATGGCGAGTTCTTCGAACGCTCGGAAACCGATGACGAAACGCTAATCTACGGCCGCATACCGATTGGCGATTTCCGCGCGCGGCATCGCCAGCCGATCGTTCACAGCGAGCTTGTGATGCCGATCTTCGAGCAATATCGCAGCCCCTACGGCCCGAACCTGCTGGCGGACTATCAGCCTACAGATACCAAGGATGCAGGTCGCTATCTGCGCGAAAAGACTCGCTGGGGAACGCGTCAGTAGTGGCATCGCGCGCAGTCTTGACGGTGGGATTTAGCGTACTCTTGTTCGCGGGGCTGTCGGCCTGCATGCAGACTCGAAATGCGGCGGAGAGCCAGCCCAGAGGCGAGAGCGCTGCCATTGCTTTGGGCTCAGCCATGCTTGGCGATTTCGCCACCGCACCTGATAACGCGGATGCGACAATCATCGACCGCCGGATGATGTTTATTGTCCCCGGATTCGAGGGGGTGTGGCTCTACAGTCAACTCAACACCGGAGACGATCTCAGTCTATATCGCCAACGCTTTCACCAATTGCTGCCGTCGGACGACGGTTCGCAGGTGATCCAGCGAAGCTACGTTCCTGTCGACCCAGAGCGCTTCGTTGATGCTTGGGAGAAAGGCGACGCCTTCGCCGGACTTACGATAGAAGACATGAGAGCGGCGCTTGGCGAGGGTTGCGAACAGATTTGGAGCCAAGGTGAGGACGGCGTGTGGCGCGGCGCTGTCGATCCGCGCACTTGCAGCATCTTTTCCGAGCGGCGCCAAGCCACCATCCGCATCGGTGCGGAAGGATTCTACCAAGGAAATGTGATGGGCACGACCGAGCGCGGCTTCGATGCCGAAATGAATCAGATCTGGGGCTCAGCACCGGGTGAATTCATCCTGCTCACCCGCTGCAAACGCTACGGGTGCCTGGACGAGGCTCGAATTTTAGCCGAGCGCCCGCAATGAGAATTCCAGAGGAGCACCCATGCCAGCCTACATGATCGTCACCGCCAAGATCGCCGATCGCGATGCGTTCATTCAAGGCTACGGTGCAGCTGCGGGAGCGCTCGTTGCCAAGTTCGGGGGGCGTTACATCCTGCGAGGACCGGGCGCCGAGTTGCTCGAAGGCGAGTTCGGTGATGGCGCTTCGATGGTGATCTCGGAATGGCCCGACAAGAATACCGCCAAGGCGTTCTGGAACAGCCCTGAATACACCGAAGCGAAGAAACTGCGCGAGGACATCGCCGATTGCCAGGTGTTGCTTATCGAAGCGCCCAGCGTCGCGGAGGCGCTCAATGGTTGATGCGATCAAACGCACCACGGTGATGGTTCGCGACGCGGAAAAGGCCGCGCGCTGGTACGAAGACGTGCTCGGCATGAGCCGCTGGATGGACACCCCGTTCACACTCTCGGGCAATCAGCTGGCTTCGGGAAAGAAGGGCGATCAGACCCGCCTGATCATCATGCAGGCCGAGCATGACGAAATCGGCATGATCGGGCTGCTGCAATGGGTCGATCCGGTGCGCGACGACATCCCGGCTGATCTGCCGACTGAAATCCCGTTCGGGACGCCAATTTTTGTTGTCGCTTCCAAGGATACCAGGGGCGCCGTCGAGCGGGCACGGGCGGCCGGGTCACGCATTCATGCCGAGCCACTCGACTGGACCGTGACCGGGGCTGACGGACGCAAGAAGGACATGATCGGTGCGAGCTTCTGGGATCTCGATGGGAACTTCTTCGAAGTGAACCAGGTGGTCCGGGTTCACGACAGGTGAGCGCGTCAGCTGCCCTTGCTGCGTTCGATGCTCATGCAGGCCGCGCAATCGATGACGGCGCAAACTACCAGTGGCGCATCGCCCGGCGACCGCAGGGCAATGTTCGACCGGAAGACTTCGATTGGCACGCGACCGACATACCCGAGCCGGGCGATGGAGAAGTGCTTTTGCGCACGCACTATCTTGGCCTCGCTCCGGTCATGCGGATGTACATGGCCGGCACAGCCAACACTGGTGATGTGAGGCTCGGTCCTAGTGATGTGATTCACGGACGCGGTGTGGCTCAGGTGGTCAAATCGCGTCACCCTGATTGGCGCGAAGGCGAGATGGTTCAGGGGCAGATCGGATGGCAGACCTGGAAAGTCAGCCGGATGACACCGCAAGAGAAGTTCTTCCGAATGCCTAGGAATGGCCTGCCTGCGGTGCTCGGTGCCGGGGTGCTTGGCATGACGGGCCTATCCGCATACGCCGGGCTGTTCGGCTGTGGTGATCCGAGGGCAGGCGATCTGATGGTCCTTTCCGGTGCTGCTGGCGGGGTCGGCTCGATGGTCAGCCAGATGGCCGCCAATGTCGTCGGCTGCGATGTGGTTGGCATGGCAGGCGGCGCTGAAAAATGCGCCTTCATTTGCGAGCACGGTTGTTCGGCAGCGATCGATTACAAGTCCGACGATATCGAAGCGATGCTCGACCAATTGCGCCCCGACGGTATCGATCTCTACTTCGACAATGTGGGCGGCGAGACGCTCGAAGCATGTCTCGAACGCCTGCGAATGCATGCTCGAATTGTCCTGTGCGGGTCGATCAGTGAATACACACGCGAAGTGCCATTCAAGCTCTCGAACTACACCAGGCTGCGCGCCACCGACAGCGTGATGCGCGGCTTCTTCGTCTACAATCACCTCGACCGCTGGGATCAGGTGATGGAGGAAATCGCCGGATGGATCGGCGATGGTCGATTGAAACCCGTGCAGGACATCGAGGAGGGATTCCAGTCGATGCCGCGCGCCCTCGCGAACCTCTATTACGGCGCCAATGTCGGCGTCCAATGCTGCTCTGTCCGTGGAGAACCCCAAGAATGGCTGTGAGTGAACAAGCACCGGTGCGTTTCCAGCGCGCCAACTTTGTCGTCGCCGATCTCGACCGCGCGCTGGCCTTCTACGAAGGCGTGCTGGGGTTCGGGGTCGAATATCGACTCGGGGATAATCCGGAAAGCTATTCGCGTCCGGTCTTCGACATTCCGTCAGAAGCTCAGCTCGGCTTTGTGACGCTCAACCTGCCGAACCAGCGGCGGGTCATGGCTCTCACCGAAATAGGACAAACAGAGCTCGCGCCAGTCCCTCATCCGCGTCGCAGCGCTATCGTTCTGGAGACGCATGATCCGGACGCGGTGATGGCCGGCGCGCGCGAATTGGGGCTGACGGTTTACGAAGAAGAGGTGCTCAAAACGCCCGATGGCAGGGTTGGTCGCGAGATCGGAATCGTCGACTTCGATGACAATCTGGTGGTGATCTACAACTTTCCGGAGGCAAGCGCGTGAGCGATATCGCAGCCCAGAACACGGACGCGCCAGACAAACCCTATCCCAGTGCGGCTGCGGGTTGGTCTTTGGTCGTGCTGCTGACAATCGCGTACATCTTCAGCTTTGTTGACCGGTACATTCTCAATTACCTTGTTGAGCCGATCAAAGCCGAGTTTGCGCTCACGGATATTCAGGTCGGTTGGCTCCTGAGCGCATTCACGATCGTCTATGGCTTTGTCGGCATCTTCATGGGTTGGCTGATCGATCGCGGGCGCCGCGTCTGGATCGTCACCATCGGCATGGCCGTGTGGTCCCTGGCGACAGTTGCGACCGGGATGGCCAAGAACTTCTTCCAATTGTTCACTGCTCGCATGACGGTTGGGGTCGGAGAGGCCACGCTCAGCCCTGCGACTTTTTCCATGATCGGTGACAGTTTTCCGCCGGAGAGGAGGGCGAAGCCGATCGCCTTCTACTCTTCTGCATTGCCCATCGGCGCAGGTCTCGCATCGTTGCTGACTGCGGCGATTATCGCTCTGGCATCGTCCGGTGAAACGCAGTCGCTCCCCTTCTTTGGCGAGCTCAGGCCGTGGCGGTTCATACTGATTGTCGTCGGTCTGCCCGGCCTGCTCTTCGCGCTGGTCTTCCTGTTCATCAAGGAACCCGAAAGGCGGCCGTCCGAGGCCAATGCCGACGTCATAGGCGGTAGCGGATTCGCGGACGCGATCACCTACGTCTTGAAGAACTTCTGGTTGTATTTCGGCTTCATCATGGTGGTCTGCTGCATGACCGCGATCGCCTACAGCCAAGGGCTTCTGGCTGCGACATTCGAACGCACCTGGGGCTGGTCCGCGGAAAAGTATGCACTGATCAACGGGATATCGCTCCTCATCATCGGACCGCTCAACATGATGGTGGTGGGGACGATATCGGACCGCTGGACGTCGAAGGGCGTTTCGGATGCGGCTCTCCGCCTCATGTATATCGGGTTCTTCATCATGGTTCCGACTGGAGTGCTGCCGTTTTTCATGCCGAGCGGAGAATGGGCGTTTGCGGTCTTGTGCATCAACACGGTCGGTATCGGCATAGTCTCCGCCATCGGTGTGACGGCGCTGCTTTCGATCACGCCTTCGCAAATCCGGGGCCAGATCGTGGCGCTCTATTACCTCGCGATCAGCTGGTTCGGATCACTCGGACCGATCACCACCGGCTATCTTTCCAACCTCGTCTACGGCGAGGAGAACATCCGCTACGCCGTGGCGACCGTGCCGGTCATTTTTGCCATCCTTCCCTTGGTTTTGATGCCGATGACCCGGCGTCTCTATCGCGAGCAGACGGCGCGGATCGGAGAGGCGACCGGGTGATAAGGCGCGGATATTCCGACGGTCCATTCGGGCAGGTGCATTGGCGCCTGTGCGGAGCGCGTACCAACGAACCCGACCTTGTGTGCCTGCATCCGGCCCCGTTCAGCGGGCTCGCCTTCACCTCGATCATGC
Source organism: uncultured Porphyrobacter sp. (assembly GCA_964550495.1). Classification (GTDB taxonomy): domain Bacteria; phylum Pseudomonadota; class Alphaproteobacteria; order Sphingomonadales; family Sphingomonadaceae; genus Erythrobacter. Next base: position 46,376 of record CAZJZO010000009.1, read on the forward strand.
CGTTCCTCGCCGCGCATCACCGTGTGATTGCGCCCGATTTCCCAGGGCATGGCGGTTCCGATCCGCACCGACCCGATGCCAGCGTGGATGACTACGCCATGGCGATGGTAAGCGTCATCCGAGACCTGTCTCCGGAGCGACCGGTTGACGTGATCGGCTTTCACACCGGCTGCCTGGTTGCCTGCGAGCTGAGCCTGCTCGCTCCGGCGGCTGTCCGATCTCTGGTGCTGATCGACGCGCCAGCCTTCGACCAGGAGGCCCGGCGCGATCATCTCGTTGCAAGCGCAGCGCCGCCTGGGTTCTCCGAGGACATGGCCAGTCTTGTTCCGGCGTGGGAGCGCGGGATCACGCGCCGGATCGAGACCAATGGGCTCGATCGCAGCTTTGCTATGTTCGTCGAGCAATTGCGCCACGGCGAAGCGATGAATGCCGGCTTTCATGCCGGCTTCTCCTATCCAGTGGAAGAGCGGCTTGCTGCGGTGTCGCACCCGACCACGGTGATCGCCACGCAATCCATGCTCCTCGAACCCTCACGCCGCGCCGCCTCGCTCATTCCCGGCGCGCGCCTGGTCGAGCGGCTCGACATCACCCGAGCCGTGCTCGACGAAGCGGCCGAAGTAATGGCGCAAGAAGTGCTCGCCAGCCTCCCAAGCTAGTCGAGCAATTGGTTGATCTCGACCGCGACGCCATTGGGATCGAACACGTTGCATCCGCGCACATTGATATCGGGTCGCCCATCGCGTCCGGGATAGACCTGCAGCCGCGTCGGGCCGGTCATTGTCACACCTTCGATCTTGGCTGCTGCTTCACAGGCCTTCTCGGCGTCATCCGTGTTGACAACCATGAACGCCGTGCCGGGTGCAAGACGTGTCGCATATGGTTCATCGACACCTTCGAGTGGCGGATCGAACGGATGCAGCAGACCGACCCAGCCCATATAGGGATCGTTGCCGTTGAGCAGCACCAATCGCGCTTTCGAGCCCGGCTCACCCACCGGCAGGTTCACGCCCGATAGCTCGACCTCCGTGTCGTAGTTGATCTCCATCCCCAGCGCATCGCGATAGAATGCCAGGCTCTTTTCCATGTCGCGCACCACGATCGAGACACGGCGCACGTCGGTAGGAAGCCGTGCTTCAATCTCGACACCGTCCATCGCGCGATTGGCGGTCTGCGAAGAACCGCCAGCCTTTTCGGCCGGGTCTTCCGTCGCCGCGCCGTTGCAGCCAACGAGCATCGCAAGTGCTGTCACCAGTCCCAGATTTCTCATCCCTCGTCCCCCACAGCGCCCTGGTCTATCAAGGCGTCGATTCTCTCTTCATCGTATCCGAGCTTTGCCAGCACCCCTCGCGCATCGGCCCCCGGTGTCGGCAAGTGCTGCGGCGCCCCGACCCGCTTGCCATCCATTTCGAGCGGGATGGTCGGCAGGCGCACAGCCGTTCCGTCATCCAGCGTGACATCTTCCAGCCCGCCCTGATTGAGATGCGGATCGTCGAACATGTCTTCGGGTCTGCCAATCGGAGCGAATGGCAGGCCGCTACCATCGAGTTTGGCGATCACTTCGGCGCGGGTCATGCCGCCCAGGAGCTCGCGGATCACCGGGATGATCCGGTCGCGAGCCTGCACTCTAGCGTTGTTCTCGCGCAGCGCTTCGTCGGCCCATAGGTCGTCGAGGCCGAACAGCTTGCAGAACTTCTCCCACAAGGCGTCGGTCACCACGCCGACAAACACCGGCTCGTCCTTCGTCTGGAACACATCGTAGATCGCCCAGGCCGAAACCCGCGCCGGCATCGGGGCCGCAGGCGTCCCGGTAACGGCATATTGCGCCATGTGCTGCCCGACGAGGTAGATCGTGGTCTCGAACAGGCTCGCAGTGACCTTTTGCCCCTCGCCGGTGCGGTGGCGTTCCTCGAGCGCGGCGAGAATGCCGATCACGCCGAACATCCCGCCGGTTACATCGATCACGCTCGCTCCGGCGCGCAAGGGCTGGCCGGGAGGACCAGTCATGTAGGCGAGCCCGCCCATCATCTGCGCCACTTCATCGAGCGCCGTTCGCTGCTCGTAAGGTCCGGGCAGGAAGCCTTTCTCAGAGCAGTAAATCAGCCCTCGATTGCCAGAGGAACAGCTCTCATAATCGAGACCGAGGCGGTCGAGCGCACCGGGGCGGAAGTTTTCGACCAGAATGTCGGCGTTTGCGATCAAATCCCGTGCGACCGCGATCCCCTGTTCGCTCTTGAGATCGAGACAGATCGATTGCTTGCCGCGATTGTACATCGGAAAGTAGCCCGATCCCGATCCGAGCAAACGGCGCGTCCGATCTCCACCGATCGGTTCGACGCGCACGATCTCCGCGCCCAAGCCAGCCAGAATATGCCCCACGGTCGGACCCATCACCATGTGGGTGAATTCGACCACCTTGATCCCGGCGAGAGGGGTCGGCGAAGTGCTCACGCTGCGACCCGTTGCTTGTAGTCGAGCATTGGTCCTGCGTCGGGCGTGAAGCCGTAAAGCGGCTCGTCCGGCAAAGCCTCTTCGATGATCGACCGCACTTTCAGCAGCTTCTCAAGATCGATCCCGGTCTTGCAACCCATCGAATTCAGCATCAGCACCAGGTCTTCGGTCACAAGATTGCCGCTTGCGCCCGGTGCGAACGGGCAACCTCCCAGTCCTCCGAGCGATGCGTCGAACGTGGTGATTCCTTCCTCGAGACCCGCGACAACATTCGCGAGGCCGAGACCGCGCGTGTTGTGGAGATGCAGTGTCGTCAGCATGTCTTCACCGACCGCCGCTTTGACCTTGCGGGTCAATCGTCGAACCTGCGCCGGATCGGCATAGCCGGTCGTGTCGGAAAGGCTGAATTCCATCGCGCCCGCTTCGGCAGCCTGTTCGGCTAGGCGCACAACCTGAACTTCGCTCACTGCGCCTTCCATCGTGCAGCCGAACGCGGTGGAAAGGCCGACAGCGAAGTGGGTGTCGTTGTCTCTGGCGATTGCGGCGGCGTTGCGGATCTCTTCCAGCATCGCCGGGTGATCCTTGCGGACGTTCTTGATCGAATGCGTCTCGCTCATCGAGAACGGAATGCTCATCGCATCGACACCCGCTTCCACCGCGAATTGCGCGCCTTTGGCATTCGGCACCAGCGTGACCACCGTAAGCCCTTCGATAGTTTTGGCGAAGGCGACGAGCTCAGCCGTGTCGGCCATTTGCGGCAACAGTCTGGGCGGGACGAAGCTGCCGACCTCGATTTCCTTCACACCGGCAGCGGCCTCTGCAGCGATCCAGCGCTTCTTGGCTTCGAGCGGCATCACCCGGTCGATCGATTGGAGCCCGTCGCGCGGGCCGACTTCGGAAACGAGGATTTCGGTCATCGGATTCTCTCGATGTTACACAGACTGGGGGTGTTTCGAAAACTCGGGGAACATGAATTGCATATGGGAATCAGTGGCTTAATTGCATTATCGAGGCGCAAACTGTCACCTTTCGCGTGTCGCTCTTTTCCGCCCATTGTGTTGGGGAGCTCGAGGTTAATCATGCCCTCGTCGAGGAGAGGTAGGAAAGCGATCATTGTGCGTGCTCGAGGTAAACCCACGGCCGGCTGTGGCGGTCGGCCGCTGTCCATGTTTCGATGGGTTCGGCCTGTGTCAGAGTCAGATCGATTGCATCGAGCCCTTCGGCCAGCATTTGCTTGGCTTCGGCGTCGATTTCAAACGTCAGCAGCTGGTCGGCGCCGCGCACTTCCTGCGCTGCCAGATCGACGGTCACCTCCGCTCCCGCAAGCGCGGCGACGGCTTCACCCGGCAAGCTGATCGGGAGCAGGAAATTGCGCAGGCAATTGGCGTGAAAGATCGGAGCGAAACTCTCTGCGATGATCGCTCGGATGCCCCACTCGGCGAGCGCCCAGACCGCGTGTTCGCGGCTCGACCCGCAGCCGAAATTGGCACCGGAGACGAGAATTGCCGTTGATCGGAATTCGGGCTGATTGAGCACGAAGTCCGGATTTTCAGTTCGAGTGTCGGCGTCTGTGTAGCGCCAAGGGGCAAAAAGCCCGTCGGCCAGTCCGTTGCGACCGGTCGATCGCATCTCGCGGCTGGGAATGATCGTGTCGGTGTCGACATTGTCGCGGAGCAACGGAGCCGCACGACCGACCAGGGGCTGCGGAAACGCGCTCATGCCGCTGCCTCCCGCTTGCGCAGTGTGTGTCGCGGGTCGGCAATGGCTCCGGCGATGGCGCTCGCGGCGACGGTTTCGGGTGACGCGATATGGGTGCGGATGCCCGGACCCTGCCGCCCTTCGAAATTGCGGTTGGTGCTGGAAATGACTCGCGATCCCTCGGCAAAGCCCTCGCCGCCGGCATAGAAGCACAGCGAGCAACCGCTCATCCGCCATTCAAACCCGGCGGCGGCAAAGATTGCGTCCAGCCCCTCGGCCTCGGCCTGCCGTTTCACCGCGAGCGAGCCGGGTACGACCATGGCCTTCTTGATCGAAGGCGCGATGCGCTTTCCTTTCAGGATCGCCGCCGCCCGGCGCAGATCGGAGATGCGGCTGTTGGTGCAGCTGCCGATGAACGCCGCGTCGATTGGCGTTCCCGCCAAGCGCGACCCGGCGGATAGTCCCATGTAATCATGCGCGCGCGCAGGGCCTTCCGGCACGGTGCGGTCGATCGGGATCGTGTGCTCCGGACTGGTTCCCCAACTCACCATCGGCGCGATGGTGGAAGCGTCGATTGCGATTTCGCGGTCGAATTCGGCATCGGCGTCGCTCTTGAGCGATCGCCAGTACGGTTCGGCGAAGGATCCGGGTGCGTAGGCGCGTCCAGCGAGATATTCGAACGTCTTGGCGTCTGGCGCGATCAGGCCGGTCATCGCGCTGAATTCGGTCGCCATGTTGCACAAGGTCATACGCCCTTCCATGTCGAGCGCGTGGACGGCGTCACCGGTAAATTCGACCACGTGGCCGGCTCCACCGGCGGCGCCATGCGCAGCAATCAAGGCCAGAACCATATCCTTGGCGGTAACGCCGAACGGCAAGGCGCCGTCGAACCGAACCCGCATGGCCTTGGGCTTGGTCATCCGCAGGGTTCCGGTGACCATCGCATGCTCGGCTTCGCTGCTGCCGATGCCCCATGCAAGCGCGCCGAATGCGCCCTGCGTGCAGGTGTGGCTGTCCGGAGCAACCAGCGTCAGGCCGGGCAGAACAATTCCCTGTTCGGGGGAGATCACATGGACAATCCCCTGGTCGCGATCGTTGACGTCGAACAGGGTGATCCCGGCATCGCGGCACGCGGCGCGCGTTTCGGTGATGAAGCCTTCGCCGCCCGCCATCAGCGTCCCGTCGCCGCGTCCCGGGCGGGTGTCGACGATATGATCCATCACCGCGAATACCCGCGACGGATCGCGCACCGTGCGGCCCATTTTTGCCATCCGTTTGAGCGCGGCGGCCCCGGTGCGTTCGTGCAGGAAGACGCGGTCGATCGCGATCAGGGTCGAGCCACCGGGCGTCTCGGCGACGACGTGCTCATTCCAGATCGTGTCGAACAGCGTCTTTCCCATTGTGCCATTCTCAGGCGATTGCCTGCATCTCCTCATCCAAACTGCGCCAGTCCCTGGTCACGAAAGTCTCCTGTATCGCGGTGCGCGTTTCAAGCATGCCATCGCGGATCCAGTGCCAGGTGCGGCAACGGTTCTGGCCGCAGTCGGAGATCTGGATCTGCTCATACAGGTAGAGAGATGGATCGCCGGTGCGCTGCCAGTACAGCATCATTGTGCGGTTGTATTCGTCGAGCGGCACTTCGGCAGCCCAGCCCTGGATCAATTCATTGTCCCACCAGATCCGGCCGTCGCGATAGGTCGCGGGAAAATCGCGCACTTCGGTCTTCCCGTCGGACCAAGTGTAGTGGTTGGTCTGATGGTAGGGAATGTCGTCCCTGCCGGTCATCCGGCACAGCAGGCGGCTGGCATGCTCGTCGATCTTCTCGTTCCGGGCGTTGAAATAGCTGTAGGTTCCGTCCCAAACGCCTTCGTGGCGCGCGAGCAGGGGCATCTTTTCGGAGAATTCGGCGAAAGTCGTCATTCGGGGGCTCCATCGAGTGAGGCAAGTGTGTCGTGCCAATGGCGAGCGGCGGTGCCTGCGCGAATGCGGGCGAGGGCGCGCGCATGCAGGGTCGCCGGTTCGAGCCTGGCTGCATCCAGTACAATCGCGTTGGCGGCACTGGCTTCGTACCATGGAGCGAAGAACGCTTCGGCACGAGCGACGGACCAGGCGCGTTGCAAGTGTTGCCCGAACCTGTCCGGGCTTAGATCGGGATAGAGCCGCCCCGGATCGCCCTGTGGTGGTATCGGCCACAGAATTCGCGACGCGCCCAATTCTTCGGCCGCGATCCGGATTGCGCCTTCGACGTCTGCAAACTCGCTCGATTGACCGTGACCGGGCACATCGATGGCGAGCGTATCCTCTGCAGGATCGTCCATTTCCTCAGCCGGGCCGTGGAGTACAAGCGCATCGCCTCCGCGCGTACCTTTCCAGTGAATAAGCTTGCCGTCCAGTTCGAGCCAGCCTTCGTCAACGTCCTCGGCGAGGTTGGCAGAGGGTCCATCACCCGCCTGTTTCAAGAGAAATGCGAGGCTTTCATTCTGATGATCGCCGGGCGTGCCAACCTTCTTCGCGCTCCATCCCGACGGCATTTCTCCGATCCTGTCGATATGCGCCTGCAGCGGATCGCCGTCATAGGCTGTGATCAGGCAAGGGGGTACATCGGCATCGACCGCCGGAATGTCGCGCGGCGCACGCAGTACCGCGCCGTAACCCGCGCGATAATGATTGCCCGCATCGAGCATCTCCATCACCGCTTGGTTGACCCGCGCCACATCGGCATGCGCGACTGACAGTCGCGCTTCTTCGCGCGTGTCGAACCACGGAAACACCCAGCTTTGCTCGAGCATCCGGTTCCAAAGCCAGGTCAGATGCTCGCCGTAATCGGATGGGTGGAATTCAGGAAGGTAGCGCTCTCCGAAAATGCGCATCTCGTCTTCGGTCCAGATCGCGTAGCCACCGATCGCGAGGCAGCGGAACCGCTGAGGTTGACGCTTGAGGGCCGTAACCAGGATGATCCCGCCCGAATGGAATCCGTAGGCCGGGCACGGCCCCACACCCAGCGCATCGAGAAACTCGCACAGCGCGTCGGCGAAGTCGGCGATGTCCGGAGCGCCCGGCAGCGGGTCCGACTGGCCGAACCCGGGCGTATCCGGCGCAATGCAAGTGAA